>JABJCF010000431.1 GCA_018665625.1 Nitrospina sp.
AATTTTCTCATCCAAACCAAGTAGTCAAAGTTAACTGGAACATCTGGTTTGTATTTTGCCGTGGAGATTGGTTTGGTATCGAGTTTAATTTTCCTAGACTTCATTTCGTTATCAATAATCTCTTTACACTTGCTCCTTAAAATATGACTGCTGGTATCGAGTGGGACTTCAATATAGATTTTTTTGGGTGATGGTTTTTTAGGGATTGAATCAACGGTTTGAACAAACCCAATTTTTCTCTCAGCAAACAAGTCCTTCCAGTTTTCATCCCACCACTCGTCAAAACCGGAAAGAAATAAGTCACAGGTTATTTTTATCTTTCTTTTATAGGTTCCAACTGGTTTGAGTTTCCAATCCTTTAATATTGTCTTACTCAATTTATCCTTGTTATGTAGGAATTGAGAAAAGGAATACCAAACCATATACACCTGTCGATTAACTGGTATCTGCAAACCATCCTTTACCCTTCTATGTATTCCACTTCTTTTCCCAGTTTTCCCCTCACTCTTAAATTTTAACCCGTCAAGTCCCATCGAATTAAATCCTCTTTTTTAAGGACACATTGTGTCCTATTTAGATTTAACTACTCTGACACATATGACAAAGCATAAAAACCGAACTCTGTCATATGTCACCTCATGAATACCACACATAGCAAGTGATGTAAATTGGGTGAAATTGATAAAATGTATTTAACAATTAAGTAACACTAAATACTAAACATTGAATAAGGGGTAACTAAAATGATGAATCACACTAAAACAGCACAATTACGAAAACCACGAAAACTTAAAAATCGTTTTCAACCTGAACCAACTAAAAAAAAGTTTGAGTGTCGAACAATTACTAACCCAATCGAACTTATGAAAATCGGTTATATACCAAGTAAAAAAGTGGTTGCAACTAATCAAGTTGAAATGAATGAACTACTTAAACAAGTCGCATAATTTGTAATTAATAAGGTGTTACATATGACAAAGTTAAAAAACTAAACTTTGTCATATGTCACCCTTTATTAACCAAACAAAGTAAGTTATGTAATTTAATTAATATTAGTAAAATACATTTAGTAATTAAAAATTTAATAATTGGCATTTTGAAAAACATTTAAGGTTTTTCCTTATTTGGTTTTTCAATGTCCAATTTTTGTTTGCCATTTACCGTTGTGGGTTAATCCCACAACGGTATTTTTTTGCCCAAATTCGGGTTTTTAACATTTAACAAAGGAGTAACAAAATGAAAACTATTAATGAAGTAGTTGATTACAAAATGGTTGAATCCCATAAAAATGGAATCACCACACATGAGGAATGGGTTAACGGTAATTTAATCAAAATCGAAACTTACAAAAAACCTGAATTAGGTAGTAATGGTTTCCCTGCCAATTTTGATGATGAATCAGTTTCGCACGGAACTTGGACTACTTGGCATGACAACGGTAACAAAAGTTATGAACGGACTTACAACAAAGGAAAGTTGGAAGGTGAAGTTACTGTATGGAATGAAGACGGTTCTATTCTGTTTAATCATCTTCATAGGCAGGGTAAGTTAATTTCATCGAAACAACTTTCTAATAACTAAATCCAAAAAGGGACACATCGTGTCCCTTTTTTTAATGCCCAAGTTTGAGTTTATTAATAATTAATAAAGGAGTAGCAAAATGACAACTATTAAAAAAGTGAATGAAACACATTATTACAGGGTATTGATTCCACTCGTTCAGTGGGTTGATGTGTGGTGTGAAAGAGACAAAGAAATGACAAAGCAGGAACTCATTGACTCCGTAACCGATGATGAAGTTGATATCCCAATGTATCAGAACCAACTTGAATATGATTCGCATAACGGGGGTTTTGTCTCTGAATTATTTTGGAAGGGGCATAAAGGAGGTTATGACGATGGAATCGAACCTCGTGTATTGAAAACTGATAAGGATAATTATGACGAAGTTGAACTAACTGAATAACGGGACACAATGTGTCCCTTTTTTAATTACTAACCAAATACTTTTTAGAGAAATGAATAATAAATTCGTTGAGTATTAGAAGGAAGGAGATTTTAATATGGCACATAAAATTATCAAAAAACATAAATACAGAGATGGAAAACTTCATGTCTTCCTTAAAGACGACACAAAGTATTGGTTCTCCCGTTTCTTTGTAGATGGAAAATATAAAGTTAAATCAACAGGTGAAACAACATTAGCAAAAGCAAAAGACTTTGCTTGTGATTGGTATGATGAAATTAGATTTAATAAAAAACAGGGAGTGCCAGTTCATAGCAAAAGTTTTAAGGTTGTTGCGGATGAATACATTGAATACCAAAAAACATTAGTTAAAAACTATGAGAGAAATGTTCTCACAGGTTCCATAAAGAAAACTGGGAAAATAACTGGAAAATATCGAACTGAAAGGCAAAGTAAGGATTACATATATCGCATCAATGAATTAAATAAGTATTTGTCAAAAATTGATATTGTCCGTATTGGCAGAAAAGAGATTGAAGATTATGTAGATGAAAGATTGAAAACAGTTAGCATGAATACGGTTAGGTATGATTTGACTGCATTGAGTTTAATTCTCCAATATGCTGAAAGAAAAGATTACATAAACAAAATTCCAAAATCTCCAAAACTAGATTTGTCCAACACAAATCCTCGTCCTGCATTTACAAAAGAAGAATGGAACGAATTATTGAAGATAAGTAATCAACGAATTAAAAATGCAAGAGGAACAAGACAGAGACATGAACGACAGCAACTCCATGACTTTATGATTTTTTCGGTTCATACGGGAATGAGGGTAAACGAAGTTCTCGCAACAAAGTATAGGGATTGTAAAATTAAAAAGAATAAAAAAGAAGGTTTGCTATTAGTTATTCAAAATGTAAGTGGTAAAAATGATATCAGAGAGGTGATAGGTTTGGTTGGGGCAGTTAAAGTATATGAACGACTGAAAGAAAGAAATATCCATGAACCGAATGATTTACTTTTTCCACAACACCACCGTGACCAACTCAATACCCTGTTAAAAGAGGCAGGGATGAAAACAGATACATTAGGCAATATTAGAAACGCAAGGAGTTTTCGTTCAACTTATATAATGTTTAGATTGAGATGGGGAACACCTATTAAAACCATAGCAACAAATTGTGGAAATTCCTCACATGTCATCGACAAGTATTATGCGAAATATATAACTCCAAAAGATTTGGAAGAGCAACTAAGTGATTATCCAATGTGAATTTTAATTTAATTTATTAGTTTTCATCTATCACGGTGGTAGATGGTTTTGTCAACCATTCAAGGTTTCCTTGAGTGGTTTTTTATTGCCCAATTTCGGGTTATTAACTTCATTGAGACACAATGTGTCCCAGAAAGGTAGGTTTATTATGAGTAAGGTGAATTCAGAAACTTTATACCAACAACAAATCAATTTGTATAAAAACAAAATCAGTAATAATTGGAATGAGTCTCGTCAATCAATTATTGATGTTGGAACGACATTAAACGAGGCAAAAGTTAATTCTGAAAAGAACAAAGGTTTTAATAATAAGAGTTGGAAAAAACTTGTCGATGACGAACTTCCATTTACTGTAAGAACTGCAAATCGTTTAATTGCGATTGCTAATTGTGAGTGGATTACATCTGGCAAATACAACGATAAATTGCCAGTTTCGTGGGGAACTCTTTATGAAATCTCTACACTTACAAAAGAACAATTTGAAGAAGGAATTGAAACTGAAAAGATAACTTGGAACACGACAAGAAGTGATATTGAGGATTTGAAGAATTCCCTTAATTCGAGTAAAGGTTCTAACTCTACTAAGAGTGTTAGTAACAAACACAATCAACTTACACTTGGCAACCTTGTTATCGCAAAAGGCAAGAAAGTTGATGTTAATAAATTCCAAACACTTTTACAAAAAATACAGGTTGCAATATCTAAATCCGGTTTGGATGTTGAACTTTCTGTTAACAACAAAGAGTTAAAAAAAGTGGCATAAACAATCAACCCATTTAGTAAGTCCATTAAACGAACAAAATCTGTGAAGTATTTTGTTGGACTTACTAAATGTGTTGGAACTTAAACACAATTAAAAATGGAGTATTTAGTTATGAAAAAACGAATTAACAAAGTTATTGAGTGTTATGAAAATGGTAATAAGAAAACTGAAAACATTTACAAGGATGAAACAGATAATGAATACCTGAGTATTGAATGGAATGAAGATGGAACTAAAAAATATGAAGGTGAGTTTGTTGACAACGAACTAGTTAAAAAAACTTTTTATATTAGTTATGGAAAAGTAAATACATTTGAATATAAAGATGGAATACCACACGGTTACAGTGAGTATTGGTTTGATAATAATACTAAGTTAGTAAAACATTGGTGGAAGGAAGGGAAACCTGACAACTGGGATGGTGGTTGTAACAAGTATTATGAGGAACTAGATGAAAAATCAATAGGTGAGGATATGGAGTTAAGGGATTTGAATAATTAGCAAAACAATCAACCCATTTAGTAAGTCCATTAAACGAACAAAATCTGTGAAGTATTTTGTTGGACTTACTAAATGTGTTGGAACTTAAACACAAACAGAGATGGAATTATGATTTTAAGTAAAAGAACAATAGAGATACTGAGATGTTGTAGTTCTATTAATCCCAGTATTGTTATTAAAAAAGGTTCCACGATAAAAACAATATCACTCAAAAAGGATATTCTTTTTGAAGGGTATATCGATGAAAAGTTTTCAATGGATTTTGGAATTGTTGACTTGAAAAAATTTATTTGTTTTTACAACAAAATGAATAATCCAAATATTGAAATGGTTGGTTACGAGGATAATGTAAATGAGGGTATTGCAGAAAAACTTGTTTTTAGAAACGGTAACAAAGAGTTTCCAACTTGTGAATTAAGTATGGTTGAGCAACCACCCGAAAGAGGACTTACTTTTCCCAAAACATTAGGTTCTTTATTTTTTAGTAAAGATAAGATTAAGTCTATTCAGTCATTAAAGAAACCTACTTGGTATAAGGATTTCGTTATATATGGTTGTAGGGATAGCAATTGTATATATGGACAACCGTCTTGCCATAATGATAGTTTCCTTACCGAAAAAATTAAAATTGAAGATAATTTAGAAAATGATAATTGGTTCTTAGAAAAACCCGAAAGAAAGTTAAATTTTAATAACAATTTTTACAAATTGATTACTGCCGATTATGAAGTAGAATTTGGGAATGGAATTGCTAAATTTGAAACAACCGACGGTGACTTAAAATATTGGATAGCACTTGAAAATAGTTCTGTATATGCAATGAATGAGGAATTATCTAAAACCCATAATCCCCTGTAATCTTTCCAAGTATTTTCGGGTTTTCGTTAATATAAAGTGCAGTAGTGGAAATGCTCTGATGCCCCATCAAAGTTTGTAGGTTTGTAATACTCACCCCGTTTTCACTCATCTTCGTAGCAAAATGTCTCCTACCCGAATGACTTGAACACCCCTGTAAACCACAACTCTTATACATATTGCGAAATAGTTGTTGTAGGGTGGTGCTAGAAAAAATCCCCGACATTTGATTAGTGATTAAAGAGGAATCAAGGTTTAATAAACCTTCTCTTGTTTTACGGGTTTCCAAGTATTGTTTAAGCACTGTAATCAATTTGGAATTTGTCAGGTAAAACCGTCTTTGCTTGCCCCTTTTAGTTTGATGTCGTTTCAAAGTTACTTCTTCCTTCAAGTCTCCATTCACATCCACCAAATCACCAATAACTAAACTGGCAATTTCCATACTTCTTAAACCTAAAAAGAATGACAGGTGAAGAACCAATACATTCCTCAACCCATGTTTTGTCGTTGCTTGGTATTTAACAATGCGATTCCATTCACTTTTAGACAGAATCCTTGCCTTACCCTTTTCTGCTTTATTTTTCGTCATGTTAGTCTCCTTAT
>JABJCF010000432.1 GCA_018665625.1 Nitrospina sp.
AATCCAAAAATTAATTTTAAATTTTTTCTGCATACGAGCTTGTCCTCAACGAATTTTCATTATTGATAACGAATACACCGATGAATCCTCACTGATATAATGGATACCGTATTATCTTTTTCCAACAATTTGATATGGGTTCGAGTCACCCTTTTTTTCATTAAAGATTTAACCGTGTCCAATTTAACGTTGGTGGATATGTTGAGGAGCTTTCCATCCTTCTCAACATTTATCAATTCCGGGTTATCTACAATTATTTTGAAATCACTCAGGTCAAGGCCCGAGTCGCCGGTATCTACCACATGAGCCTTTGATAAACACACGTTCAGGGTGAGGTATGTCTCTGCAAGCAGTGAACGGATGAAAAGAATAAGCTCTTCAATTTGTTCATCATTAAAATCAGGATGAGCCGGCATGGATGTTCCAGGAAGACCATCGCGAATGGCATTGATTATAGCCATATCCGGAACCGTATTCATTTCTTGAAAATCGGTAAAGTCTCTGGGTTTGGGTACTAACCCAGCGGCAAGAAATCCTTCGCCATCGCCCATTTCACCGTGGCACATGGAGCAGTCCGATTCCCTGTAAATGGATTCCCCTTTAGTCGTAGCCGGGGGTTCGGGTAACTTGCTATATCCTTTATAGGATTTGGCGGCGAGGGCATTGTCGCAGTTGAGAATAAAAAATAATACAAATAAAAAAAATGGGAGCTTAAGAATTACTGCGTTATGAAATAAATTTTTTTTAAAATTCATATAAAGAAAACCTTTACCTAATTTTTTCAAAACAAGGGAGTGTTAAATCAGATTTATTGCTACTGTCCCTGTCTAGTATGTTGGGTACTAAATCTCTAAAATTTATTCCCTAATATTTAAAGAAAAACAAACTTGTAACAGGAATGAAACTATTTTGACGATCAAAAAGCGATAGGAAACGGATGTAGGAATATTTTAGTAACTTGAGGGTAGATCAGGAAAGAAAAATGGGGCACGTGGAAGGCGGCTCCTCCTGTTTTTCCTTTACTTCTGATGGGTTCACCCATCTGAAAAAATGAATTCCAATAATCTTTACTGAGCTTCTTACTGGAAAGGACTTTTTTCACTTTTCCTTCTTTATCGAATATTTTTACTTCGTTAAACATTTTACGCTCCAAAACTTGAAGGCCTTTTCGGACTCACAAACTTGCGCGCTCGGCGGTGTTTCATTATGAACGCCGGGTTTCATCCGTTTTGGCCAATTGAAAATTTATTTCGTGGATCTCCTTTTACTAATTGAATCTAAGTAATAGGATGTCAAGCCAATGATCCAGATATATTTCCCAAGCCTTATGACGTCTTATCGGAGGAACGTTTTGAAACAATTAGCACTATTTTTATATTTGAGCCTGTTATTCACTTTTTCGGGTTGTGAAAGCGAAATGAAGGAACACCCTCTGCCGGAGACCTTAAAAAAGGAGCTGGCCCGCAAAAGTGACCCAAATGCCCATAAAAATGATGTTTCAGGCACCCTTTCGATGGGGCCAGAGGTTCACGCTGCCATCCATCCGACTGCAGGATTGTTCATTTTTGCCCGTCCGGAAGGTGTCGACGCAGGGCCCCCTTTAGCTGTTAGGAAACACGGAATTTTCGATTTTCCGTTCGAATTTGAGATCGGCCAACTCAATACAATGATGCCGGAAAGTGTTTTTGAAGGCAGTTTGACTCTGACAGCCCGACTCGATCAGGACGGAAACAGGAAATCGAGTCCTGGAGATATTGAAGGTAAAGTTAACGTTCAGGCGGGGCAAAAAGGAGTGAAGTTAATTCTCGATACCGTGGTGGCAGGTAAAACGTTAAATGTTCAGGGAACGATAAGTGTCAGTGAGGGACTCAAAAACAAAATTAAGGATAACGCCGTGTTGTTCCTGTTTGCCCGAAGTGCGGAAGTAAAACGGGGTCCGCCTTTGGCTGTGCAACGAATTCCGGATCTTAAATTTCCTCTCAAATTTTCTTTGGGAGCGCAAGATGTCATGTTTCCCGGAACAAATTTTGAAGGGCCCATGGTTTTAACAGGAAGAATCGATGCTGATGGCGATGCACGTGCCGGTGCCGGGGATATCGAAGGCTTTGTTGAAGTAAAACCCGGCGACAAAAACGTAGAACTTCTGCTGAATCATTTGACCCCTTAGCGGGGGAGGCGGGCGAGTCGTCGGAGGCAAATATCGTGATAATTGATTGCAATTGATTGACAAATGCATGCAATTGCATTATATTTGGCTTAGAACTCTTGTGAAGGGATTTATATTATGGTCAACGATACTGTGCAGGTTCGAGTCACTCCAGAGCTTAAAGAAAAGGCGGAATCCGTCTTCAAATCCATTGGGCTTAAAACCTCCGAAGCCATCCGGCTTTTTCTCCAGCAATCCGTTAATTCTGGAGGGTTGCCTTTTCAGCCCATGGCAAAGCAACCCAATGCTGAAACACGGGAAGCTATGAAGGAGCTTGAAAAAGGTGGTGGTGATCGTTTTAAAAGTTCCGATGATTTGTTCAAAAGTTGGGATAAAAAATAGTTACCTACAGAGGTAGTTTAATTTTTAACAAAAAGACTTACAATATAAGGTAATTCTCCATGGGAGGATAACCAATCTAAAATCAGGCCATGGTGCTCTGGTTCTAAACTTAATTATTTAGAAACAAGGAGAGCATCATGACCAAAGGCGCAACAAAAATAACCGCCGTAGTACAGTCTACCCGCTTCAAGCGGGATATTAAACGTCTTCAAAAGCAGGGTAAAGACCTCGCCGATTTACAATCCATTATCAAAACCCTGGTAAAGGAAAAACTTCTCGATCCAAAATTTAAAGACCACAAACTTGTCGGAAATTGGAAAGGTCATCGGGACTGCCATATTGAGCCGGACTGGTTGTTGGTCTACAAGGTAGAAGCCAATGTGTTTCACCTCGTCCGAACAGGTTCTCACGCCGAACTTTTCGATTAGTTATTTACCGGTTTTTCTCCGCCCTGCAACAGCAATCCACCCTGTTGCGAGCAGGCAAACCCAGCTGAAGACATCGCCGTTGAGGCTGTAAAAAGTTTTCTCCCCTGTTGCGGGGGCGATCAGCGTTAAGCGAATATCATCCACAAATAATTTGGTTTCATCGCGCAGTTTTCCTGTGGCTTCGATGGTGCCGGAGATACCCGTGTTGGCGGCGCGAACAATGGGGACGCGGTTTTCCACCGCGCGCAATGCGCCCATACTCATATGCTGGTAAGAGGCGGCACTTTTACCGAACCACGCATCGTTGGTGATGTTCACTAAAAAGTTGGCACCGTTTTTCACCGCTTGCCGAATCAAATCCGGGAAAATCAATTCATAGCAGATCGACACTCCCACTTTATTTCCTGCCGTTTCCATCACTGTAGCTTCGGTACCGCGGCCGAAGTCGCCGATCATCACCACCAGTTTTTCGATGAAGAATAAAATTTTCCTGAAGGGAACAAATTCGCCAAAGGGTACCAGATGCATTTTATCGTAACGGCTCAATGTTTCTCCCGTTTCCGAGAGCAAGTAAGCGCTGTTGAAATAAACTAGTTCATTGTTTATTTTTTTACGATGAGGGCTGCCAAATAAAATGGGAATTTTGATTTCGCGCGCAAGGTTTCTCAACATTTCGGTTTCTGTTTGGCTTTCTTCAAAATAGTAGGGAGTTGCAGTTTCGGGCCAAATGATGAGAGCGGGGTTTTCTTTGGCAGCTTTTAAGGTCAACTCTTTATATTTATTTATGACTTGATTCTGGTAGGCCGGATTCCATTTCATGAACTGTTCTACATTTCCCTGAACCAAGCCTATTTTTATATGTCGTTTGCTGACAGTGGAAGAGAGGGTTTGTTTCCAGATGATGGTCCCATATACCTGCCACAGGGAAAAAACAAGCAGCGTGACGGATAAAATTCTCCACCCGGTTTTTAGCTCGAGGTCCTTTTGATTTTGTTCCCGCCAACATTTCCATGATAAATACAATCCACTGTTGACCAGAATAATCAGCCAGGAAATACCATAAACTCCCGTCCACTCGGCGGCTTGAATGACAGGCAGGTTTTGAAATTGTGAATAGCCCAGACCCAACCAGGAGAAACCATATTCAGAATGAGTGGAACGCAAATATTCGAATGATACCCATAGAACCGGAGCAAAAAGGAAAAAGCAAATTCGGTTATCGCCGCAGGTTCTTCGCACAAAATAGCAAAAAAGCGCGACAAAGAAGGAAAGATAGGCTGATAAAAGCCCGAGAACGGCAAAGCTCAAAATCCAATGCAGGTTGCCATAGTTGATGAGTGTGTTGTTGATCCAGCTCAATCCCCAATTATAAAAAACCATCCCAGCGATGAATCCATATAGGGCGGATCTTTGGGGGGTGGAATTTTCGATTGCAAGAAAAAGCGGTATCCATGCAACCCAGGCTAAAAATTCCAGATTATATTCAGGAAAAGTCAGGGCCAGCATCACCCCGCTCAATGCGGATAATAGAAGGGGTTTAGTATCTTTAAGTGTTAGGTATTTCAAGTGGAGTGGTTTACAATATTAGATGGATTACAGTGTTCATTATTAAATGTTGTTATTTATGAACTCCAAATATCCGTTTAGATAAAAAAAACTAACAGCCCGTTTGAATCATAACGGGAACTATATATATTTTGGAAACAAAAAAACAATTAATAGACAGCTTTAAAAAGGTATGTCTTTGCCGCAGTATCAAAGCCGGTACTATAATGGCCGCGATTCAGGAAGGTTCTTTGACTTTTGAGGCACTGAGAAGAAAAATCGGTGTCGGCACCGGAAACTGTAAGGCTAAACGATGCCGGTCAAAAATTGAAGAGAGAATCCAAGGCCATAAAGAAAGTATCGAAGCAAAGTCGGAAACGGGTGCTCCCCCCTGCGGATAGAGACTAAACCAAGATAGTTATTGGCTGGTTTCTTATCGCAAAAGCTCCACGGCTTCTTTGATTCGCTTGACGCCTTCCTCAATTTTATCCAGTGATGTTGCAAAAGACATGCGAGCATTCGCATCTGCACCGAAGGCAATTCCTGGCACGATAGCTACTTTCTTTTCTGTTAAAAGAAATTCAGTAAAGTCCAGCGAACCTTGAAGCACCTTTCCATTGGGATCTTTTTTTCCGTACAGGGCAGAAAAGTCGGGGAATGAGTAAAATGAGCCATTGGGTTTGTTGCAAGAAACTCCGGCAATGGCGTTCAATCGATCGACCATAATGTCCCTACGATTTTCAAATTCGCGCACCATTTCCAACACATCGTCATGCGGGCCGGTCAACGCTTCAATGCTGGCTGCCTGTGAAATGGAACAAGGGTTGGATGTGCTTTGACCCTGTAGCTTGCCAACTTGTTTAACGAGTTCCGCATCGGCTGCGATATAACCGATTCTCCAACCTGTCATGGCATAGCATTTTGAAACGCCATTGATCACCACGCAATTCTTTTGCACCTCTTGGCTTAGCGATGCCGGGCTGGTGTGTTTGAATCCATCAAAAATAATCCACTCGTAAATTTCATCGGTGATGATCAGCAAATTATTTTCCAAAGCGCATTCAGTTATTGCTTCAAGTTCAGATTTATTATAAGCAAAGCCGGTTGGGTTGCTCGGGGTATTGATTAAGATTGCGCGCGTGTTGGGGGTCAGAACATTTTTTAATTGATCAACGGTAATTTTGAAATCGTTGGACGCATCGGTTTCTATGATTACAGGTTTCGCACCTGCTAATACCACCATTTCTGGAAACGAAACCCAGTAAGGAGCAGGGATGATGACTTCATCTCCCGCTTCCCATAAAACTTGAGCCAGGTTGTAAAAAGAATGCTTGGCTCCACATGAAGCCAGTATCTGGCTTCTGTTGTACTCCAGACCGTTATCTCTTTTCAGTTTGGTGATGATGGCATCTTTAAGTTCGTTACTA
Source organism: Nitrospina sp. (assembly GCA_018665625.1). Next base: position 5,949 of record JABJCF010000432.1, read on the forward strand.
CCACCGACCGGAGTGTAATGCGTGTCATTCGATTCAATGGCTCGGATGCCGGCTTGTTTGATTCGGTCAGGAGTATCGAAGTCCGGCTCACCTGCGCCAAAGCCGATAACATCTTCACCTTTGGCTTTCATTTCTTTGGCTTTTGCATCGATCGCCAAAGTCATAGATGATTTTACTTGCTGAATGCGCTTGGAAAATTTCATAAATTTTTCGAGTTCTGTTAAACGGTTTCGGTATTAAAAATTTCAGAAAAACTTGTTCTTGAGGTTCTCATTTATTCTTTAAATTTAGCCAAAAGATTTTTTTAGTTCCTTAAAAACAATTTTGGGTACCAGTTTGGAAACATCGCCTCCGTGTCGGGCCGTTTCTTTGACAAGGTTCGAACTTAAAAAAGAGTACTCTTGACTGGGGATCATAAACAAGGTCTCTATTTTTTCATCCAGTGTTCGATTCATTAAACCCATTTGCAGTTCAAATTCAAAATCACTGATGGCTCGCAATCCTTTAATGACCACCGAAGCTTTTTTGCTGTGGGCCAGTGTGATAAGTAAATTGTCAAAAGGAATGATTTCTAAGTTATCCAGGTCTTTGGTGGCGTCTTTTATAAAATGCACGCGTTTTTCCAGTGAGAATAGGGGGCCTTTATTCGGATTCAAGGCCACAGCCACAATCACTTTATCAAAAAGCTTTAGAGCACGACGCATTATATCTATATGGCCACAAGTAACAGGATCAAACGTTCCCGGATAAAGAGCAATGAGCTTTTTTTTCATAAAATATTCCCTGGAAAATGGAAGATTATAGCTTCAATTTTATTTTTGGCAAATCTTTAGATTGGGTTTTTTAAATTTTTTTGATAACAATAAAATCAATTTCATAGGAATATTTTTGATTTATATTGGAATTTTAAAAATCTAAATTTTTTCAGCAAAAATCACGAAAATTGTTGATTTTCCGGGGTTTTTCTATTTTTAATCTGATGGTATCTTTGTGTGAATCTAACATGAAGGGCGGAAACCATAGAAAGCCTTTTATTTGTAATAGTTTGTAGGGTTTTTGTTTTTTTTTTAAAAAGTAAAATTTTAGGTGAAATTCTCCAATATTGGAGCCATATTTCAAGTAGGAAGTTTAATTTTTTAATCCCGGATATTTTCTTGACATTTCGCTTGAAATTCCATATAACAGGGCCTCATCTAGAGAAAAGGTACAAATTTTATTCGATATTCAGGTCTTAAAAAATGGGAATTTTCAGGAGTATTCGCCTCTTATTATTTTGACGAAACGTAAGCGAGTTTTCCTAAGGTAGCGTTAATGACCCTCTTTTTTAGAGGTCTGTTTCGACGCGATTAGACGCGGATTTCCCGCGTTCGGTTTTTATTTTTTTATTTTTGCAGTATGTCGTTTGATAGTTAAAAAAAGTTTTAAAAAGTAGCAAGTTTTGTAAGTTTCAAAGAAGTATTTTTTAGGTTGAAAAAGGGGTCGAAAACCTTTGGTTGAGACACCCCGAAGAAGTAAGCAAGTTGTAGAGTGAAGTAGTTGTGAAAAAGGGTTCGGTATTTTGGCCGAGCTCAAAATTTCCAAGTTTCACAAGGAGGTTTGTATATGAGGTTAAACAGACGTAAGTTCTTGCAGGTGAGTGCTG
>JABJCF010000433.1 GCA_018665625.1 Nitrospina sp.
GGTTTTCTGAAACTGCCATCTCCATTGCCAGGTAAAACGACAAACATTTCTGCCCCACGTGAATTGACGACCAAATCGGGAATGCCATCGCGGTTGATATCGCCGGCTGCCACCATGGTCGGTTCTGAGGCCACTTGAATGTGGCGGGCATTATGAAATGTGCCGTCGCCCTTTCCATAGAGAAGACTGATATTGCTGTCTTTCGAATTGACGGAAACCAGATCGGGCTCTCCATCCTGATTGAGGTCGTGGGTTAAAAGGTAGGAGGGGCCTTTTCCCACCCGCATGGTGTCGAATTTATAAAGCATATCTGGGGGTGGCGAGGGAAGATCGCATCCAGAAACCCCTAAAAGGGTAAAAAACCAAAGGATAATGAAACTGTGCCTGTTCATGCTAATTGGAGGGGTTGTTAACACCCTGCTTTTTAATTTCTTGATTTTGCTAAAGGTCTATGAAAAGATTACCTCTTTTTGGCGAAATATGATAATTTAGTGGCCAAATAAGATCTTAGAAGTTTTCCAATCCCTTGCTCCAACTATTGAGTTGGGGCTATTGGTGATGTTTGGTGGATACGATTCGTATTTGATCAGCATCCCTTATTAACCCATGAGGAGGTATCTATTGCGTTCATACCAAAGTGTCCTGATTTTAAAACCCGACCTTGAAGAATCCCGCGTTGATGAGGCTCTCGGAAAAATAGGAGAGTTCATAAAAAGTAATGGCGGAGCTATTCTGAAAACTGAAAAGTGGGGCAAAAAACGTCTTGCCTATAGAGTTAAGAAAAACCGTTTCGGCGTTTATCTTAATATCTATCATACCCTTGAGCCTTCCGGCGTTATTGATCTTGAAAAAAAATACAAACTTTTCGATCTCCTCATCAAATTTATGGTTGTTCACTTAGCAGATGACGAGTTGGAAAGAGCATTGGGCCGAGAAGAGGATTCGGAAGGTGAAAAAACTGCTGCTGGCGAAGGTGCGAAAGACAAAGAAGATACTAAAGAAAAAGATGATGATAAGTAGTTTGATAATCATAAACCAAATCAAAATCGGGTAATTTAAATGGCTTCTTTCAATAAAGTACTTTTAATGGGAAACCTGACACGAGACCCCGAACTTCGATATACCTCGGGTGGCACGGCTGTTGCCAGTTTCGGGCTTGCGGTTAATAGAAAGTTTAAGCAGGGCGAAGAATGGAAGGATGAAGTCTGTTTTGTTGATATTACGGTTTGGGCAAAGCAGGGTGAAAATTGTGCTGAATATTTAAATAAAGGTAGCCTTGCGTTCATAGAGGGAAGGTTGAACTACCAGACTTGGGAAGCAGATGGCGGTCAAAAACGCAGTAAGCTGGAAGTGGTAGCCAACAACGTACAGTTCTTAACTAAACAAGGCGCTAAAATGGATATGGACCCGGGTTCAGCGCCTGCTCCCGATGCGGATGATATTCCATTTTAATTAAACTAATTATAAAAGAAGGTAACTATGGCTGAGACAACTAAAAAACGTACATTTTTTTCACAAAAAATCTGTCGCTTTTGTAACGATGACGACAGCAAGGTTTATATAGATTTTTTCGATATAAAAGCATTAAAGCCACTGATTTCTGAGCGAGGTAAAATTGTTCCCTCTCGGATTTCGGGAAATTGCGCAAAATGCCAAAGGCTACTAACACGGGCAATTAAAAAAGCTCGCAATATTGCTTTGCTGCCTTTTTCTGTTCAGCACTAATTTTGGCCCAGGAACAGCAGCCAAAAAATTTACTGTTGCCTGTCGTTCTAGTTTTTGCGCTTTTATTTGCTTTGTTGGTTTTTCCACCTTTAGGGGCAATGGTTGGAGTGTTGTCCCCTTTTCCGCTGGTTTTTATTTTTTTACAGCGCGGCAAGCAGGTGGCCTTTGTTTTGATGGCCCTGATTTTTGGCGTCCTTTGGTTTCTAGTTGGCCAGAACCAGGCACTGCTGTTCATGGCTGAATATGCTGTGATGGCATTGGTTCTGGGGGAAATGATTCGAGCACGGTTTCCTGGGGATTGGTGCATAGGGGCTTCTTCCCTGATTTCAGGAGGGCTATCCATCTTACTTCTGGTAGCGCTGTTGGGGGATCAAGAAACAACGGTAAAAGAATTTTTTGAAAAGCAGATAAGATCTCATTTTGCCCAATCGATTGAGACTTTTCAATCGGTAGGAGATAATAAGGCCGAAACCGAGGACATGAAAGTCTTTGTAGAGAAGACGGTGGGTGGGTTTGCATCCACTTACCCGGCTTTTGTTCTCATAGGCTCATTCATCAGTGCTTTGGTAAATTTCAGCCTGCTGCGAATAGTTTGGGGGCGCATTTATGGTCCAGGGCTATTTTCAGAGAGCACCTTCTCAGAATGGATTTGTCCGGAAAATCTGGTTTGGGGTTTTATAGCAGCCAGTGCTGCATTATTTCTTGGCCAGGGAATGGTGGCGGACGCAGGTCTGAACTTATTTGTAGTGATGATGGTCATCTATTTTGTTCAAGGGATGAGCGTTGTAATTCATTTTTTAAAGGCCAGGAAAGTTCCAATTTTTCTTTGGTTTGTTCTTTTTATTTTAATTTTTGCA
>JABJCF010000434.1 GCA_018665625.1 Nitrospina sp.
TCTTTCTATGACCATTCAATTGTCTCGGATGATGGCTCTATAGGAGAAAATTTTGACGGATGAAGGTTTTTTATTAAAAGTCTATCGGAGGTGCACTGTAATCACCAGCCAGCCCAAAGAGTTTACCAATGTTTAAAGCGAGAAGCCATCGTCCACAACAATATTTTGCCCTGTTAGATGTGTCGCAAGATCAGACAGGAGGAATACGATGGTTCCAGCAACATCCTTGCCATCTAACATCCCCTTGATATTGCACCGCGCGTTGTACTTATTGATGAACGGCTGAGGATGGTCATTTAAAATCCCTCCTGGGCTTATGCAGTTTACCCGGATATTTTTTCCTTTTAGGTACTGTGCTAGATAACGGGTCAATTGGATGATCGCGGCTTTAGTAGTAACGTACTCCACTTCTTTAGTCATTGGAGTATCTTTATAGATCCCAAACTGTGGAGCCATAAACCCGTATATGGAAGAGCAGTTGATTATGGAACCTCCACTCTGGGATATTAATGTCGCTGCAGCTTTTTGGCATACCAGAAAGGCACCACCCAAGTGACTACCCACGTTTTCAAGGAATGACGGATAAGTGACATTCTCAAATTTGGTTCCAAATTGTTCACACTTAGGAAATGAAAGGTTAACAATTCCATGGCACTGACCATGTCGCTGCACAACACCTTCGAAATATTTCTCTACCGACTCAGGAACATTGACGTCCACCGTAGCAGTATCAATTCGTTTGCGCTCCTCGACCGAAAACTTATCTAAAACGGCTGATGCCATTTCTCCTGAACGACTGGCGCTGACTACAGTTCCACCATGCTCAACTATTGCACTTACAGTTTCCTTTCCAATCAGTCCATTCCCTCCGATCACGGCAATAACTTTTTTCTCTAAGAGCATACCCATTCTGTTTAAATGTTATTTGAGATATTGATAGAGTTTTTTTTGGTCACAGCGCTCCTGACATTTATGGCCTTCGGGAAACTTTCCTGTGATGTGCATTCGTCTGAGATTTTTGTAGGGCTCATCGTTCCAGATTTCTTCTAGTGTTTTTTTATTAACATTTCCGAGAACCATTTCAGTATCGTAGTCCTGCGTGCAGGGCACAACTGATCCGTCTGCCATTACTGTAAGCGATGTCCATGGATATTCGCAGTACTGGGATTCATAATGAGAACGATTTTCCATGTCTTCATCTTCTTCCAAAAGCCAGCGATTGTCCTGGCTCTTGACGTAGGCGAAGACGTCTCTCCCCTTCCACAATTCCATGAACTTTGAATGCATTTGCCGGGAGGCAGTGTCTTCTGAAAGAGCGATCATCGTCGGAACCAGCAGGGTTTTGTACCCTTGTTTTTTTTTTAGATCAATGATTTTCAAAATGGTGCGGTAGGCGGCATCAAAATTATTCTGTTTTCCACGAATTCTTTTTTGCCATTCATCATCCAGGGCATCGATGGAAAACTTGAACACCGTGAGCCCCGCATCCATAACCTCTTTTGCCCGCTCAACTGTAAGATTGGCCGGAACGCACGAAAAATATGTCGGGATACCTCGTTCTGCACAGACTTTAATTCTTTCAACGATCTTTTTATCAAGTAAAGGCTCTCCATAGCCATGCATAATAACGCACCGACTCACTACCCGAAAATAAAAAGTATTTTCGCTTGGCTCCTTTTCATTCAAACCATATTCGCTTTCGATGAAATGCCAGAATTTTTCCAAATCCTGATTTGAGTGAGGTTGAATCTGGTCAACAATTTTAAGAAATGTACTGTCGTCAATCCAAATATTTTTCCGCGTCATGAGCTCAGTGCGAGGACACATGATGCATGTCATGTTGCAATAGTTGGTGGTTTCAATATTGAAGACTTTTGGTTTTCTAATTCTCAAGGTCTCCAATTGCTGCTCAATTTCATCGGCATCCGAAAAACAGAAATCACCCGCTACGATTTGATCTTTAAATGGTGTAACTTTCTGAAAAAAATCTATATCAAACATAAGTGAACTCTAAAGAGTAAAAGAATTTTTCTTGCCCTTTTTCTCGCCCAAGGCTTGTCCCGTTTTGATGCTAGGGCGAGCTTTCGAAACTACACCGTGAATTATACATTATATCATTTCTCTTTTTTCACATAAAAGCAATTTTACTAGATTCGTCGGAGGGCTTTCAAAATACTCGGCAATGGGACTCCTAAATTGCTTGTGTTAAAACACTATTTCAGCTACGATTATCATCATGAAATTTTCAACACAACCTCTTTCAGGTTGACATGGTAACTACTGTTGCTATTATTCCCGCTCGTGGTGGCTCCAAGGGGATTCCGAA
>JABJCF010000610.1 GCA_018665625.1 Nitrospina sp.
TTAAAATCATCATATTCTACAAATACTAGTTCATTTGGTAATTTAGTTTGCTCAATCATTATCACTTTGTTATTTTTCCACTCTACAGTTCTCAACGATGAATCAACAATAATATTCTCATCCAATTAGATTTGAATAAATTTGAGGCATATTAAAAGAATTCTTTAAAGAAGAATTTTTTAAACATTATATTCCAAGTAAAAATAATCATAACAAGATGCTTAATTATTCTATGATTGAAAAAGTTGATTCTCAAAAAATGTATAAAACTTATGATGATTGGCCTGACCTAGCAGAAAAAGCATACAATCAAAACATAGAATCATTATCATATGATGGAATAAATCATATTATTTTTGCTGGGATGGGAGGATCTGGCGCATTAGGAGATATTTTTGCATCTATTTTATCAAAAACAGATATTCATGTCACGGTGGTAAAAGGATACCATTTGCCAAAAACCGCTAATTCTAATACATTGGTAGTAGCTACAAGTATTTCAGGAAACACTGAAGAAACTCTTACTGTATTATCATCAGCATATGAAAAAAATTGTAAAATTGCCGCTTTTTCTTCTGGTGGAATTATGGAAAAATTTTGTACTAAAAATAATATTTCATATAATAAAATAAAACAAGTTCATTCACCAAGAGCATCATTTTCAGTGTTTCTATTTTCTATGCTGAAGTCATTAGAATTAGTACTAGCAATAAATAAACAAGATATTATAGAATCATTAAATCAATTAAAAGAACAAAAAAAGATTATTTCTTCAGAAAATTTAACCATAGATAATCCTGCAATATCTCTTGCAAGTTGGATAAAAGATATACCTATGATTTATTATCCATGGGGACTACAAGCAGCAGCAATTCGATTTAAAAATTCATTGCAAGAAAATGCCAAGCTTCATGGTTTTGCAGAAGATGTTATTGAAGCATGTCACAATGGAATAGTTTCATGGGAGAGAGAAACAACTGTACAACCAATTTTAATTGAAGGGTATGATGATTATGCAAAAACAAAAGAAAGATGGAGTGTATTAAGAAAATATTTTGATGAAAATCATATAGAATACCGAGAAGTGAAATCAACTAATGGAAGTATTGTTTCAAAACTAATTAGCTTAATCTATTTTTTAGATTATGTTTCAATTTACAAAGCAGTGTTAAATGGTGTAGATCCCTCACCTGTAAAATCTATTAATTATATCAAGTCTTTCCTCTAGAATATACTATCAATTTTAATTTTAAAAGTTATTTTCTTTCATATCTTGTAAAAATCTAGACAATCCTTCTTCTAATGAAATTTTTGGTTCAAAATTAAGTTCATTTTTTGCAAGATTAATTGAAGTGCGACTATGAATGATATCTCCTTTAATTCCAGGTTTGAATTGAATTGGCATATTTTTTCCAGTTAATTCTAGTAATAGACTAGCTAATTTAGAAATACTCGTACTTGTTCCACTACCAATATTGTAAACTCTTCCATTCTTTCCTTCTAAATTATTTATTGCCAAATGGATACATTGTATGGCATCATCAATATGAATAAAATCACGTGTTTGATTTCCATCACCAAAAATTTCTAACGGTTTATTTTCTTGTAAATTTTTTAAAAATTTTGTAATTACACCTGCATATTGTGTAGATTGTCTTGGACCATACAGATTAAAAAATCTAAAAATTACAGAATTTAAATCATATTTCTTTGAAAAATCTATTATTAGTTCTTCCATTATTAATTTACTCTTACCATAAGGGGATATTGGATTAGGAGATGAGTTTTCAGATAGAATTTCTTCTGTATTTCCAAATATAGCAGCAGTTGAAATTCCAATAAAGTTTTTGATATTATTTTCTATGCAAGCGGTAAGAATATTTTTTGTACCATCTACATTAATTTTCATAGTATTTTCTGGATCTCTAATTGAATCAGATACGCTAATTTGTGCTGCAAGATGAATTACAATTTCTATATTTTTTAGCGATTTATCTAATAATTGATTATCAAGTATATTTCCTTCAATAAATTTAATGTTTGAATTTGAAAACATAATTTGAGAGTTGGAAAGATTATCAAAA
>JABJCF010000617.1 GCA_018665625.1 Nitrospina sp.
CGGCCGCCGTTCCTGCTGTCAGTCCGCAGTACGAATCCAACGTACCCGGCCTGTACATCATCGGCGCCTTGGCAGGCTATCCACTGATCAAGCAGTGCATGAACCAAGGCTACGAAGTAGTCGAGTTCATCGAAGGGCGTAATGTCGAGCCGGCCGATGAGCCGTTGCTGTGGGAGAAGTTCCAGAAGCTCCCGGGCGCCGCGAATGTGACCGAAGCGCTCGATAGAGTCATCGCCAACGTACCATTGCTCTCAAGTCTAACTCCACTGCAGCTGCGCGAATTTATGCTGGACTCTGAAGTCCACACGCCCGGCAATAACGAGACAATTTTTGAGTACAACGACTACACCACGACCTTCTTTTCCATTTTGGAAGGCTCGGTGCAGATCCAAATCGATCCCGAAGACGCCACGCAGGTAATCAATCTGCGGCAGGGACAGTTCTTTGGGGAGATGAGCCTCATCTCTGGACGGCGGCGTACAGCCACCGTAGTTGCGGGCGAGGGCTGCGTACTAATCGAAACGCCGCGCCGTTCGATGAACAAACTTCTGCAGTCAGTTGAATCGGTTAAGCGCACCATCGACGAAGCATTCTTGATGCGGGCCATTCAAGCGCAGGTTGCGCCTGATACACCTGCAGAAAAGCTCACCGATCTGGTCCACTCAGCAACGATCGAGTCGTTCAACTCGGGCGAGGTCCTATTCAAAGAAGGCGAGCCGGGGGACAGCCTACACCTCATTCGTGTGGGTTCCGTGACCGCGTCACGAAATATTGGCGAACGCGAAGTTGTCATGTCGTACATCCCTGCTGGCCACTACGTCGGCGAAATGGCGCTACTCAGCGATGCACCGCGTTCAGCGACCATTCGCGCGGCTGTAAGGACGGAGACGATTCGGCTAGAGGGTGATGCATTCAAGACCCTATTGGCCGAGCAGCCCGAATTGCGTCGCCAGGTCCAGGGCCGAATCCAGCAACACATCAAACAAGACATCGGAATGGCTAACCAGCCAGACACCGGTGATGTCATTAGCTTTCTGATCCAGCAAGGACTTGGCGAAGCAACGGATGTCTTGCTCATTGACGAATCATTGTGTGTTCGCTGCGACCAGTGCGAAAAAGCTTGTGCGGAGACTCATAACGGCACATCACGACTGGACAGGGAAGCAGGCCCAACGTTCGCGTCAGTGCACGTTCCTACATCCTGCCGTCACTGCGAACATCCGCATTGCATGAAAGATTGTCCCGCCGATGCAATTCACCGCGCCCAAAACGGCGAAGTGTTCATCGACGAAAAATGTATTGGTTGCGGAAACTGCCAACGGAATTGCCCGTATGGCGTAATCCAGATGGCGAAGGTTCAAGAGCACAAATTCAACCTGTTCTCTTGGCTGCTGTTTGGCAAGGGTCCCGCACCAGGTGAAGGTCCAGACAGGTCCTTGGCGCCTGATTCGGCGAAGAAAGCCGTTAAATGCGACATGTGCAAAGGACTCGATGGCGGACCGGCATGTGTTCGCGCCTGTCCCACGGGTGCCGCACTGCGTGTTCTGCCTGAAGACTTCCTGAAGCTCAGCGGTGGCGGAATCTAAGACGCGCGCACGGGGTATTGCGGGTATCGGCCCGCGGCAATCCAACTGACAAAAAAAGAATCGCACGATGCACGAATCATTTCTGGTTTATCGCAATTTCAGGCACCTCAAGCTGGCGCTACTGCTGTGCGTGATTGCGCTAATTTTTTACGCTTGGCACCCGTGGCACGACGCCGCAGAACCACGTAACGGTGGCACCTGGCTTGGATATACCCTAGGCATCATAGCTGCACTGATCATTTTCTGGCTGACTTGGTTTGGTGCCCGCAAGCGTAACTTCAACGCTTCATCACGGTTGCAAGGCTGGCTCTCAGCGCACGTTTACCTGGGCGGCTCGCTAATTGTCGTTGCAACCCTGCATACCGGCTTCCAGTTCAGCTGGAATGTTCACACGCTCGCTTACGTGTTGATGATCATCGTGGTTCTCAGCGGCTTCTACGGCATTTACGCCTACCTACGGTATCCGGCGCTGATGACGGCCAATCGCGGCGGAGAGACCCTAACAGGGATGCTCGACGAAATCGCGCAATTGGATAGGGACGCCGTGGCTACTGCCGACAAGATTGGCACAAAGATTCACGAGGTTGTTGTACGTTCTGCTGACCGCACAAAGGTCGGCGGCGGCGTATTCACACAATTGACCGGGGCAACGCGTTCGGCTGAAGCACTCGATAACATCGAGCGCGAGTTGGAAGCAATGCACACGCGCCTCATCAACAATGAGCCGGACCCGGATGATGATGATGATGACGATCACGGCAAGACGATGCTCGTCATGGCCCGACAACTATCGAAGGCTGATAGCAGCGACCAGGTCCGCCAGGTTCGCCAGTTGCTGGACCTCCTAACTCGTAAGAAAGGATTGGTCGAGCGCGTACGCAAAGACATCCAGTACAAAGCGATTATGGATATCTGGCTTTATATACATGTGCCCATCACGTTTGCCCTACTTGGGGCGTTGGTGACGCACATCGTTTCCGTGTTCATTTACTGGTAGGCCGCCATGCGTTGTTTGATCCGTAATATCACTCGCAAACGAAGCGGCCTAGTCCACGACGACAAGCCGTATACCAGTGATCACATTTCAATTGGTCGCGCGCCCGCGCATCAAATCTTTCTCTCCGACCTCCGTGTTGCCTTAAACCACGCTCGTGTCACACAAACGCCTGATGGGAAATTTCAGATCCAGGCGCAAGCACTGTCCGGTGTACGGATTAATAGCGAAACCACCGGCATGGGTAACATTGCCGTGGGTGATGTCATCGGTGTCGGCGCTTGCACGATAACCGTGGCGGAGCCGAAAGACGGCTATGACCTGATCCTCGAGGTCGAACAACCTAAAGGCGGCGCCGACGACGACATCACACTGGAAAGCCGCTCTACGATCGGCTTAGAAAATACCGCCCTAAG
>JABJCF010000435.1 GCA_018665625.1 Nitrospina sp.
CCGGAGATTCTGATTTGGAATTTGTCCCGATTGGCGGAAACGCTCATCCCACTTGTTGATCCCAAACAGGAACGCGCTGTCGAATTGTTGACCGAAACAATCGAATGCATTCAACCACTCTATGAATCTTATTGGCTGACCGGAATGCGATCTAAAATTGGTTTAACAACAGAAGAACCTGGCGACCAAAAACTAATCAACGATCTGCTAAAAATAATGGAAGAGGGACAAGCAGATTTCACTCTTGTCTTCCGACATTTCGCCCAAGCCTTGCGCGGGGATAGCGAAGCAGCAAGACAGCAGTTCGAAAACCCCGCTTCCTTCGACGCCTGGGAGAAGCGTTGGTGGATGCGTTTTGAGCAAGATGGAATTTCAGCAGAGACCATCGCGCAGGCGATGGACGAAGTCAACCCGATCTATATCCCGCGAAACCATAAAGTTGAAGAAGCTCTTGCCGCCGCAACGGATCAGCAGGATATGGCTCCTTTCAAAAAGCTGCTGGAAGTTTTAATCCATCCCTTCGATGAAATTGAAGGAAACGAAGCCTACGCCGTACCCGCCCCGGCAACCAACACCCCCTACCAGACCTTCTGCGGAACCTGACGTTTTTTTAAGAGGCCCCAACCGATTCTCTAAAATCAGCGAACTCTAAGAGTGCGGAATTAAAAAATATCAGATGCCTGCATCTGGGTAAATCCAAGAAATACCTATTGGGAGAGTTGGTGCACATAGACGGAGAAGTACCAAGCCAAAATCAAAAACTCACGCCCAGCTTTAACCAACCCCCTCCCACGGGAGTGGGTGGTGCCGGAGGTCGGAATCGAACCGACACGAGGTTGCCCTCGCAGGATTTTGAATCCTGTGCGTCTACCAATTTCACCACTCCGGCACGCTAGGTCTATCAAATTGCCAAGCCGGGAATATACCATACCCCCAATTCGGTTGGCAAAATTTTCCGTCCATTACTTGTTATTTTCATCTTCCTCCCCCTCCCATTCTTTTCCTCTCAAGAGAGATGGAGAAAATTACCTGTACTCGTTGATCTTAGCTAAGAAAAGTACAATTAATCGAGCAAGAGATATAAATCGGGCTTATTAATTTTCACACTTGTTGAGTATAGTTGAAATTTTTTAATATATTCCTTCAGTTCCTCATCGAGAGAAAGAGCATTTGGTACAGGCATTATTACATTTCCCTGTTTACCATTTTTCTCAATTATGGGAAACGATACTGCCTTTAGTTTTCCCAAATTTCCATCTCGAGAAACAAATAGAAAAAGGCTTATCATTCCCGTATCAAACTGCAGGTTTACACGTTCTTTAATTTCAGAACAACCACTTAACATTGGAGTGGGTTGGCCTATTAATTTTCCATCAACCGCTAATTGGTAGTAGGGCTTAATCCCTGGCATTAGTTTTCTGCATGCTTTGAATTGAATCTCCATCTCGGAAGCGGGGACGGGTCCCGGTTTTTTCCTGTAATAAGAAAATACGGTCTGGTTAAGACCCGTTTTCTTGGTAGCCTTTACATTTTGTCCTCTGAGAATCAACCAGCGTGTCATTTGAAATTGTGAAAGGGTTCCACGTGTAGGGGGAATAAAATAATTCAAGATAATCCCAAAAGAAATAACCCCTATTAGGGTGCTAAAGACTAAATATTTGACCCGATGCTCAATCGTACTTTTAAAAAATAACGGAATTTTAAATTGAATTCTTTGCCAGGAAATCTCTTTTCGTAATGCGTCTTTAAATAGAAACCATTCCAGAGCCGAGGCCAACAAAATCATATTTAGAGGGGTGATGGGAACACGAAACCTAAAAGTGCCCAAAAGAATGGAACAAAAAATAATTTGAGAAAAGATGGGGGTAAGTATGAGGAATTTATTACCCCTTGTGATTGATTTGTTAAAGACGAAAACCGCTAACCCAATCATGACAAACAGGTAAATATAAAACTGCAAATTAGCAGAATAGAAAGTCTCGAAAGAAAGGTGTAATGGCATAAAAAATGTGCCTCCCGGATCTAAAAGAAAATCGGGAATTTCCGAGAATAATTTCCCAAACAATAGCCGCGTAATTTGTACTGGATTATCCAGAAAAATATTCAAACTTTCGACCGGAAAGGAAACCGGATCAAAACCCATATTCACCATTTTTTCGGCAAAGGAATTATTATTGTAATTCCAGAGTGAGCTGGAATGATTGGGGTCGGAAGCTCGACCTAAGGGCAACCATTGATCCGAGTAACTATGATAGATTCCATTCAAACTAAAAAATACAACTATCAATCCAAGCCCAGAAAGCAAAACAGAACAAATTTTCTGCATAGAGGAAAAGCAGGATTTAACTAAATATCGAGCAATAAATATTACTAAAAAGATAAGAAAGGGAAGGGACTCTTGACCAAAATAAAAAGTAACGCCAAATAAAACGCCTAATGAAAAATATCTAATGGGAGTAAATGTTTCACGTAAACATAATAAAAAATAAACTAACAAGGGTATTGTTACTGTTAATGGAGTTGCACGATTAATGACCACCGAATAATGGATGCACAGATGAGAAACGGCAACTAGAAGGCCTGCAATAAAAGCTGCCTGTCGCAGTTTCAGTTTTCGTCCAATCAGGAAGATGAGAACGGGAGTGAAAGCTCCGATAAAAGCTTGGCTATAAAAAACCACCGCAGAACTTTCACCAAATAAAAAAAGAAAACCTGAAATATATAAGGAATAAAATGGAGCGTGCCAAAAATTAACGTCGCCCCAATGACCATTTACAAAAGCCAGTGCAGATTTAAAGTAAACAGGACCATCTGCGCTATAACCCACCAAGTCAAAGGTTGCGTAGGGGAAGGCATACCATACTCTAAAAAACAAGCCGAGCAGGAAAATGGCACCAATTTTCGCTGCAGAACTTGAATTTAACTTTCCTAAAAAAAACGCTATCCGATCTATATTTAATACCCTCCAGACCCCATATAGCCCCACACTAACGGTGATATGAAATATATAAATAAGCGGTGAAGAAAAATATATAAAAGGAATTATTGCGGAAATAGGAAGAACTAACTCCCACAATCGACAACCGGATGTCATAGCTTTGTAAACAATATTAGTACCTGCAAGGTAATAACAAATTAAAGCCAAAGATATAAATATTTTTTCATAGATTGTATAAACCAGAATCGAATTAGAAAAACCCGAAACAAATTCATTGGAATGGGTAAGGAGTATAAGATAAAAATGAAAAAATAAAGCATAGCGGCAATTAAATATTAGTAATTCGCGATGTTCCTCGTATTTTTTGCATAATAAATAGTAAAGGCCATAAAAAAAACAAAAACAAACCCAATAGCCAACAGGAAAAATAATTTTATTAAAAATAGAATAATAGACTTTGGCCAAGAAAAAGTAATACAAAAAATTTCCATTGTCATATTCGATATGAAGCACCCAAAAAGCACTTGCAAGCACGAAGAGGACCAGGTTAATTAAATGTAAATACCGAATTCTCATTAGATTTTATAAGGAGTTCAAGATTTTTTGGTACTAGTTTTTTTCCTGGGCGAATATAGAGAAAGAAGTTTCCTAATCTCTTCCGCTTCTTTCTGATTGGGGTCTAGCGCCAGGGATCGAGAAAAATAGAGCAAGCTTTCCTTCAGGTTCTTGAGATGATAAAAATGCAAAATTCCCAAATTTTTAAATACATGGGGAAATCGGGTTTCAATCTCAATGCATTTTTTAAAATAGAAATCTGCAAGTTCCCACTTTTTCTGCGCTAAATATATTTCCCCCAATTTTGCATAAGTTTCTGGAGTTTTTGGATCAAGTTGCAATGCTGTTTGAAAACGAACAATGGCATCTTCTACTCTGCCATCTTTTAAATACAATTCACCCAAATTATAATGAGTAACAAATATTCCTGCCCCTTTCGCAAGGGATTCTTCATAGTATCGAACAGCATCTTTATTATTCCCCTCAATGCTATGCGCCCTGGCAAGATTGATAAGAGGCCGAACCTTATCTGGCGATTTTTCATAAGTATCTTGCCATAAAGATAACTCGGTTCTCCAAACTTTGTTTCTCTCAATACTTAATGCTCCCAGTAAAAGAGTAAATTGACATAAAATTAAAATCCCAAAAACGGATTTATCAATATTTTTAAATTCGAAAAGTTTTTCCCCACATTGGAATACGCCAAAGACAAGAACAAAAATAATACCTGGCAAAGCCAGATAGACTCGATGCTCGGCAGCAAGGTCATGCAAGGTAATAATAGAAGAAGAGGGCGAAAGAACAATAAAATACCAGGCTAAAAAGAAAAGATAAAAACGCCATTCCTCCCGCTTCCAGAAAAAATAAAAAACCAGAGCGATGGTAGCTATCCCAGTAATAAAACCAACGGAAAGGAGTTGGGTAATAACTTCTATATCGGGATCAATATTTAAGTTTATGGGAAACAGTATTTTCTTGAGATAGTAAAATACAACAACTGCCGGTTGGCTAAGAATGTAATTCGCCCTACCAACCATCTCATCAGGATTAGAGGGGCCAATCAGAAAAGTTTCATCAGAAAGTAGTTTGTAAAAAAGCAGGCTAAGGAAGATGGGCACACTTGATATGACCAACCACTTCCATTTTAAAAGATTTTTAATTACAGGAGAATCTAATGGGCAAACAGCTATGTAATATAAAAATATAATAAGGGGAAAAGTTACCAGTGTTTGTTTAACACTGAACCCAGCTACTATCAGGAAAATAATAGCAATAGGCAGAATATATTTTTTAAGCAGCTGTTGTTTCGTGTCCGAGTCCAAATAGATTTGGAATAACAAGAATCCTAAAAGATAGAAGGTTGAAGCAAAAATTTCTGATCGGCTGATAATGTAAACAACAGATTCTGTTTGAATTGGATGAACAAGAAAGATTGCTGCCGCAAAAAAAGAGATCGCGACATTATTCCCACCCGTTTGGATTTGGTTTTTAAAATTGATTAATACTTTTTGAAAAATACAAAAAATCAGAATTGCGTTAAAAATATGCAGAGAAAGATTTAAAACATGATAACCAAAGGGACGTAGTCCATCCAGATAGGCATTAAACGCCATAGAAATGGAAAGCAGGCCTCTTGAAAAAAAACCTGAAGCCCAGAACTTTAGATTAAGGATGGATTCTGGATTTTCCAGGTTAAGGTTATTTTGAATATAGGGGACGCTATCGAACTGGAAAGTATTGTGCAAGTGGTTGCCGTATACGAGGATCCCCATTATGACAAGAGCAAAACAACAATAAATTTTTGAAAGCCATGTTGAATGATTGTCTATAAACTTTGAATTCATAAAAATTTTTATTTTATTTGCGCCAAGGAATATTTCAGCAACTCCTGGGCATTAGCATTTTGGGGTTGCAGGTTGACCAGGTTTTCCAGATGAGGAATGGCATTTTTATACTCCCCGCTTTTTAAATAAATCGCCGCAAGATTATTATGAATAGTTGCAATGTCGGGTTTAATTTCCAAAACTTTTATAAACTCCATCTTGGCCTTTTCTAGTGCCCCCAAGCTCCAAAATATCGTCCCCATATTATTATGAGCCTTGTAATGCTTTGGGTCTATTTGAAGAGTTTTTCGGTAATGCTTTAGGGCAGAATCAAAATTTTTTAAATTTTTATACGAGTTAGCGAGATCGAAATGATAATCGGCCTTGAAGGGATGAATGCTAATTGCTTTTCTAAAATAAGGTATGGCTTCTTCGTATTTCTGTAAATTATTTCTGGCAAATCCGGAATAATAAAAGGTGTCGGATTTTTTTGTTCCAAGTGCAATTCCAAAATCAAAATTTTCGATGGCTTTTTCCCAGTTCTTTTGCCGACCCGCAATATGGCCTAAATTAACATGGGAATCGATTTGTAAGGGTTTTATGGCTAAAGCCGCTTTAATAGCAGATTTGGCTTTTTCAAGCTGATCAACGCCCATATAAGCGGTTGCCAGATTATTTTGAACCAACGCCTTCCGAGGAGATTTTTCTGCCGTGTCTTCCCAAATTGATATTTCCGAACGAAAATCGAGAGAACGATTTAGAGTTAGGGACGACGTGAATAGAATAAAAAATATAAATAAAATTCCGGTTATATTTTTACGATCCCTGAAATTTAAAAAAACACATCCCAAAATCAAGCTGAATCCTAATCCCGGCAAATAGGCACGATGCTCTGTCGCCAATTGCTTGAGAGGAATAAAACTTGATGTGGGAAGAAGGGTTATGAAAAACCACAGGGCACCAAACTTTATGAGATAGGAGTTTTGCCTGTAAATAATTATCCCTATAATAAAAAGAATTATCAGAGAAGCAAACCAATCCCAATGAAACCAGGTTTTATAAAGAATTATATCCGGCTCAAAATTTAAACTGAAAGGCGCAATCAGTTTGAGCAGGTAATAACCGGCAATGACTTTAATTTGGCTTAATAGATAAAGTAATCGATGTGTATTTTCTGAAGTCGGGTCGGCCCTCAGTGAAAACAGATTTCCCTGCTGCAAATAACGATATGCCAGAAATGCTAATAGTATAAATAAAATCGCCGAGATTTTTGGAATTATGGTTTTCTGTTTTTCCTTAGGAGTAGATAGCCAGAGATAGATACTGGCTATCAATGGAAAAGAAGCAACTATTTCCTTAGTAGCAATGCCTAAATATAGAATTACTAAAAACCCAAATACCAGAAAAGGAGTTTTACATTTCGACGCATCTTTCTTCGCGGGTTTTAAAATTTGCACAAAGATATAAAATGCCAGCAAATAAAAAAAAGTAGCCAATAGTGATGAGCGGCTGGATATATAAGTCACCGTTTGGATGGTTAAGGGATTCACCAAATGAATCATCGAACAAACGATGGGCAAAATATTTTTCCAGTTTCGATTTTCTTGTGGTTCGATGCGCAAAATTTCTGCAACAAGGAAAAACCAAAGGA
>JABJCF010000436.1 GCA_018665625.1 Nitrospina sp.
ATTGCTGCTTGCACATTGCCCCTGATAATAAACCCAAACAAATTTAAATCTTGAAATCGATAAATATCCGCTATGGCAAAACCAGTATAAAATAATACAAACCAAACCATCACAGGAACGCTTCGAAAAATCCAAATATATAAAAAACTAAAAGTTTGTATTAGAATACTTTTTGAAAGTCTTAAAAGGGCAAAAATTATTCCTAAAATTACTCCAAAAAACATAGAAATAAGCGACATACAAATTACTAAGAAAAAAGCCCTTACAAATTTATCTGTTGGATTTAGTAATTGATCTGCAAAAAATGACCAGTCCATTTTGATTTATTATAATTTATAGTAATAATCCTCTAACTACAGTATTTGAAGATGCTGGAGTTAGTTGATATTAAAAACCAGTTTATTAGTAAATATTAACCATATAATATTTGAAATTACTCGAGAACGTGTATTAGATTTGTTGTTAAACAGTTGAAAAATTAGACTGCGTTGGAACTATTTTAAAAGGCTAAAGTCTGCATAGTAGATGGACGACCTAGTCTGATCTACAAGTCCACTTTTGAAATAAGATCAATCGAGAAGATAGTCCTGGTTAATTTGACTGATAGTGGCTTCTATATAGGAACTTTTTCGTAATTATTTTTTTGTTTGCACAATTTGTATTCATTGTCGTTTTGAATTGATCGTGAAGGAGTCACGATCTGATTTGTTACAAAATGTTTTCACCTCAATATCCAGGATCAGCTATCAGGATATCAGGTTGACTAACCATAATTCGTTTGACTTGTTTGTGCGCTGCTTCAACAGTATAACCATCATAGGCTTTCCATAGCTGTCCAAGGGTACATGGATAAAATCGCTGACTAGTTTTCTATAAGCGTAAACTTTAGTTCAAAACGCTTAATGTTTGCGATCCTAGCCTTTTGCAATACATCTAAAATTAGATTCGGATAGACTGTAGAATATCTCATTAACATATTTCTGATAAAACAAAATCAGAGCGGAGTTAAGCAGTTTGTCAATATAAAGTTTTAGCTGTTTTTCGCTCATATTGTGTAAGCTGAACAAGAAATTTAGCTCTGTTGCAAATGTTTTAAATGAATCAGGGATATCAGTAAACGATCCAGTTTGGGTAGACCACCTCTGAACCTGTAAAAGATAATAAAATTATCCTCGAGAGATGGTCAGTAATTACTTGCAAAAACAACAACTATTTATAGGCTAGCCCCCTCTAAATTCCATTTTGCTAATAATTTAGCGTATGTGCCATCAACAAATATAGAGTTGAGAGCTGCACTAATTGCAGTATTGAGAACTGGGCGACTTTTGTTAAGACCAATACCATCTAAAATTTTCCCAAAACTTGACCCTGCGAACTTAAATTTGTTGTTAGATTTACCTACATAATAAGCTGCTGCAGTATTAGTCGTGCCCACGGCATCTACTTGTCCTGCCTGTAACTGACCGAAGCTATCTGTAGTCGCCTCTAATATAACAATATCTATAGGCGTTTTACCTCCTGATGATAAAGACTCGTTTGTCTCTATTAAAATATTGTGAATTGTTGTTCCATTTGGAACAGCAACTTTTAAACCTGATAAATCAGCAGGTCCGTTAATTGATTCATTGTTACTGGCATTCACTACTATAGACTGAGCAGAATATCCAAAGGGTATCATGTCGATTACTTCAACCCTAGTAGGCTTGATAAAAAGTTCCTGAACAATTGCATCACATATTTGCCCACTTAAAGAAGCAATTAAGCCAGAAAATTTCATTTGTTCCCATTTAACTTCTAGTCCTAGTCGATTACCAATTTCAACACCTAAATCTATCTCAAAGCCCTGAAAATTTCCACTAGCATCAGCAAATGCGCGCGGTGGATTATCTATTGTGGCACAATAGGTAATTGCACCTTTTTTAGCTACGTCGTCTGGTGGTTGAAACATAGGCTTAGCATTCAAACTAAACGTAAATAGCAACCCGACTAATAAAGTTATTATCGTTTTCATAGTAATTTCTCCTTATTAAGATTTAATTAATTGAGAGTATAGTAAAATCAATAAATATTCAGAGACTAGCTCCTTATAATTTAATTTTACTAATAATCCATGTATGTACCAACAACAAAATATAGAGTAAAGAGCTCCACTATTTGCATTATTGAGTACTGATTGATCTTTGTTAAGACCAATAACAGCTAAAATATTCTCAAACCATGATACTGCTAACTTCAAATTGCCATTATAGTAATCTACTTAGCAAGTTATGACATAATCAGTCATGCCCCTGCATCTACTATACTGGTAATCCAAGTGCAAAATATAATAGAGTATAGTTGATATATATGTCAAGTAAAGAATATAACATATAGTATACAATTAATAATTTTTTTATAAATTATTCAAAATTTAATGTATTATGAACTAAGAAGATAATTTAATTGGTCGATCCTTATTGTTAAGGAGACCACAACAAATTTTGAGGAATATGACCCCGCCCCCCCACTGTGGCAGATAAAGCGGGGCACTTCCAGGCCACTAGCTCCTGAATTTCTCCTCAAGATCACGAATGCCGAAACGTTCCTGTCCATAAAGACCAGCATGCAATGGAAAGCCTCTCCTTGCGTAATCGAGAGCAGGCTCGACCACTTCTGCAAGGGGGAGTCGACCAAATTTAGTAAGGGTCTTCACCAACGCTCCGAGTGCCGCAGGCACGCCGCTTGAAAGAATGCCTTCTTCCGGAACGTCAGACAATCCACGTTCCAGGTATGCTTACGGGGTAGTCTTTTCCGGAGCCATGGTGTTTCCGTTGACTGAAACTTCCTGATTCGTCTCTGCCATGCAGATCAACATCGGACAATCCCCTCCGAGGGTAAAAATCTGGGGATTGACTACTCCTTCGACAAACGTTGCTCCGACCGCCACATCAACGGCCTTTCTTCCGCCTCCAAGAATATATGCTCCGGCTTTCGTCGACAGGTAATGTTCAGTGGCAACGGCACCACGAGTTCCTAGAAGTTGAGGGTAGAAGTTGTTATTTTGGGTGGTGTTTTGACGAAAAGCTCGGCTCATTCTGGTTTCATGATTAAGTTTAGAAAAATAGAGATAACTAAATAAATACTGTAGTCCAACATAAAATCAATCCCAGCTATATGATGTTGATTTTTCCGAATTATTTAAAATATAATCATCATTTGTTGTATTTTAAAAATATGGTAAGGATAAGGAGAACTCAGTTCCTCTTAGATTAACACCATTAATTTTTTACAGTCATCATTCCTGACAAAAGTTTACTATTCGGATAAATCTTCATATTGACTGCTAAGCTTACCAATCCCGGGAATTAAGATATCAATACTTGAGCCAGGCTTCATGGTGCGGGCACCGACTGACGTTCCACAATAGATTAGGTCACCCGGAAGTAGTATTTGGTAGTGCGACATCAGAGAGACGATCTTCATTGGTGAAAAAATCATGTCACTAACTGGGTAATTTTGTCGTACCTTATCTCCCTGTAACGCCATGACCTTAAGGACACCTGGATTGATTTCAGTGGTTAACCAAGGCCCCAACGGTGTAAACGTGTCGAACCCCTTACAGCGAGTCCACTGCTGGAATGCTTTGTCCTCAAAAAGGAACTCAATTGCAGTAAAATCATTGACACAGGTATAGCCAAAAATATATTGGATGTCGTCCTCTTTGCTGATCTCTTGGCAGGTCGAGCTGATAACAATACCTAATGCAGCCTAAAAGATAACCCGTCCATGATGTCCGCGGGGTCAATAAATATTCTGTACAGGACCAATCACGCTCTTTATCGGCTTCATGAAGTAAAGTGGTACATCTGGAAGCGTCTGGCTTTCTTTTGGGCACGTTCGTGAAAGTTATTCCACAATGCAAAATGGAATGCGGTACTAGCGGGGCTTTCAACTGGACACCTGAAAGTGGCCTTGAACGTCTTTAGGCTGCGGACTATCAAAAAGTTCTCCCTTGTATTCTGAGACAGTATCACTTGTCAAAGTCCCGATCTCCGTCTTTACCTGGTAATCAAAACGTATCCATTGAGTCAATTGAGGTAAGTCTCTTTTTAGTGTAAATAACCCAAAATTGCATTGCTGCACTCGGTAGGTGTAGTGTACACCAGCTTTATTTATCCCTAATATAGTCCTGCAGTTTTTGCTCGCAACTGAACGAGGGCTAGTACCGTGTCGATTGTCGGGGTTGCAGTAACCGTTAGGCGTCCAAGCTCCTGCACGGAAGTTACCAGTGCGTCTATTTCCATCGGGCGCCCTTGTTCTAGATCTTGCCACATAGACGTTCGGTGCAAACCTACTGCGGCACCACCGTCAATGCGGCGATCAACGTCGATAGGGAATTTCACACCCAATTTTTCTGCGACTTCCTGCGCCTCTACCATCATAGCACGCGTAACTGAGCGGGTTGCGGGATCGGTACAAAGTACGTCCAAGGTGGCATGGGTAAGTGCAGAGATTGGATTAAATGACAGATTACCCCAAAGTTTGACCCAGATCTCGTCACGAATACGCCGGCGCACAGGGGCCTTCAGACCTGATGCCATAAGCACTTTGGACAATGTTATTGCTCGTTCTGATTTGGACCCGTCCGGTTCGCCAATGGAAAAACGGTTTCCCTCAATATGTTTAATCACCCCTGGCTGGACCACTTCGGCTGCGGGATAAACTACACATCCAAGTACACGCTCAGGCCCAAATCCGTTCCACTGCACATCATTTGGATCTACCGAGGTAAGACGGGTTCCTTCCAAATCACCACCAACCCCGTGAAAATACCACCAAGGAACTCCGTTCACACCGCTGACAATTGTAGTGTTCTCACCGATAAGCGGCTTCATTTTTTCGACGATTGGCGGCACTGAATGGGCCTTAAGTGTAACGATCACATAATCCTGCGGCCCAAGCTTGGCCGGATCATCAGAAGCCATCACGGGTACCGTGGTTAGCTCTCCGCCTTCTTCAATCAAGGTCAAACCGTTTGCTTGCATAGCAGCCAGATGCGGGCCACGAGCAACAAGGCTGACATCTGCACCGGACTGCGCCAACTTGACGCCCATGAAACCGCCAATTGCTCCGGCACCAAAAATACAGATTTTCATGACTAATCTATCCTTTAATCACTCGTGCGTCATGCCCAGTTTTTCGGCCATGCCTATACGCTGGATTTTCCCCGTAGGGCCCTTCGGAATTTCTTCCAAGATCATGATCGAGCGTGGCACCTTGAAATTTGCAATGTGTTCAGCGGCGAATGCTCTAATGTCTTTTTCATTCAATTGTGATCCCTCAGTGAGAACGACTGCTGCGGCGATATCCTCTCCCAGTTTCGGATGTAATACCCCAAAACAAACGATCTGTGCGATCTCTGGATGGCCCAGAAGAACCGCGTCTACTTCAAGCGGGCTGATCTTTTCTCCGCCCCGATTGATTATCTCTTTCAAGCGTCCGGTTAGACGCAAGTAGCCTTCATCGTCAAAAGCTCCCTGATCGCCGGTGCGGAACCAACGTTTCCCATCCGCCATGAAAAAGTTGTCTTCGTTGGCCTTTGGGTTGCCCTCGTATCCGGGGGTTACGTTTGGCCCGTTGATCACGATTTCGCCTGTTTGTCCCGCCATCAAAAGCACGTCACTGGTTTCACTTGCAGTTCCGACGTCTGGGCCTGCCGCGACACCAACTGCCCCAGGTTTCTGCGCGCGAGGAGGTAGCGGGTTGGAGCACATCTGGTGTGCGGCCTCGGTCATGCCATAGGCTTCAATCACAGGGGCGTTAAACACATCAATCAATTCATTCATGATCGGCGCTGGAAGCGACGCGGAAGAAGAACGGAGGAATCTAAGGCCAACACGTTCGATGATGTCCTTGTTTCGAGAAGATCGGTTCAGGATTGCCTGGTGCATTGTCGGAACCGCTGTGTACCAAGTGGGACGCGCTTCATCGAGCTGAGCAAAGAAGCGCAGCGCATTGAAACCGGGTGTACACAAAATTTGTCCACCCGCAGCCAGCGACCCGGAGACCGCAGCAATTAAACCGTGGATGTGAAACATTGGCATGACATTCAAGCAACGATCATCTTTCGTCAGTTCTAGCGATGTTCTGACATTATTAGCCGAAGCAAACAAATTCGAATGCAGAAGTGGTACGATTTTCG
Source organism: Nitrospina sp. (assembly GCA_018665625.1). The sequence goes on from JABJCF010000436.1 coordinate 6,182, forward strand.
GGCGAGAGGTCGTGCCAGACGTGTGAAGAATCAAGGCAACATCATCTTCAGTTGGGATGGCGTTGTCGCAGTCTCCGATTTTTCCACCAGCGGATAATGTGAAGCACCCCGCAGGATCGGAGTTGTTAAAAGACAAGCGTAACACCGCTACTCCAAATTTTTCGGCCGCTAGTACTGCCGGGCCCTCATAGTCGTCTGCTACTACTATCACCTTGGCCTTCAGGTCTTCAAGATAGAATTCGTATTCTTCTTGTCTGTAGGCTGGGTTTAGCGGAGCCGTTGTTGCGGTTTGAGCTATTGTTACAAAAGCCGTTGCCATCTCTGGACCATTGGGCAAAACAATCGCAACCCGATCACCGCGACCGACGCCGAAACCATGTAATGATTTTTTCACATTTGCACTTAAGTCACGCAACCCGCCGTAGGTCATCCATTCTCTGTCAGGTGCACCAATCGCAAACGTTTTTGCATCATGTATAGCAATCAAGGACGATACTGTATTGTTCATCGTAGATTTCCTCTGAATATTCTGGGAGAAATTTATGTTTACACGACTGGAATTTTGATTTCTCTTATACCTTATGTGCCCCAGTCATCACGTTACCTTGTATTACCGGGCCAACTCCGTCCGGCGTACCAGTAAAAATAAGGTCTCTTAATAATTAACTAGATTATCAAGTTACCTTAGACTAAGTTTCACCCTCACATCTACATGATGCAGACGTAAAAAATAGTTATGTTAGTAAGAAACTTAATTATTGTCAATAATATTAAATAAAAAATTGAAAAATAGGGGGCTCTATCAACTATTTATATTTCTGATGTTTATTGCCCTCGCAACCGCATAGAGAGACATATTATAAAGGGGCGATTTACTTGGAGAACATCTGTCTGTTAATTCATCTGGGGAAACATCTAGGCAAAAATACGTCTAACTACTTTCTGCACTGAATGGGAGGGGCCAGTGCACTCCCACCCGGGTCCTCTATACATAGCCTAACCCCCTCACTCCTAAAGTTCATCCATCTCCTGCATCTCAACCAAGCCAGTTTACAACACCTCATCAGTAACCTGACTGATACTCAGGCCAGTTCGCTCCGACATAGCCACAAGGGTGCGCTTGAGGTCAGGACAGGGCTTATAGACACCTATATGGACACCTATTCAGGAATGATAGACACCTATATGGACACCTAAATCCCCACTCAGGATTCCTGTGTAGTAAATGTTGGCTAGGCTGTGAAGGGGTCTGACTTTGAAGAATTAGTGGGGGTTACTTGGAGGGTGTTTGACTCTGTGAAGGATTAAGTGGGGGATTACTTGGAGGTGTCTCTGACTCTGTGATGAATTAGTGGTTGGGAAAGCAGGTTGTTGATTTGCACACATACGCGCACGCGCGAGGCAAGATTATTTGATATTATATAAATTAATTCAAAATTGTTTTATTTGATTTTATTTATATTTTATCATATATTAAGAAAAGGCTTTTGTATTTGAACTCTGCCTAAGACGATCACTTGTTGGTATTTTTGTTGGTATTTTTCTCCTCTAAAGAATATTCTTTAATGATATCAGCACAAGTGGTGGACCCCACCTCCACCACACCTTATAATGTGGCCCCATCTCATTGATATCCCTCATTAAATAATAAATACATTTTTAGCTTGTGGGACAGGTCTTGTG
>JABJCF010000437.1 GCA_018665625.1 Nitrospina sp.
AAAGTTAAAAAAAGAAAAAACCATTACTTATATCGTTGATCGCAATATTAATTACACCAATGTTTGCGTTACAGATTGTTCCTTCTGTGCTTTCTATAGAAAAGAACCTGACGAGGATGCATACGTCCTGCCCTTCGAAAGCATTGCAAAAAAAATTGAAGAAACCCTGGCCGTGGGTGGGCGACAAATTTTGCTTCAGGGAGGACATAACAATAGTCTGAAAATAGATTATTTTGAAAACCTGTTCAAAGATATCAAAGCAAAATATGATATTCATTTGCACGCACTTTCCCCTTCAGAGATCCTGCACACCAGCCGGATTTCAAAAATATCTCTGAATGAAACTTTAAGAAGGATGAAAGAAGCCGGGCTCGATTCCATTCCCGGCGGGGGCGCAGAAATTCTTGTTGACCGAGTGCGGCAGGTTATCAGCCCTAAAAAATGCACCAGTGACGAGTGGCTCGATGTTATGGAAAAAGCGCATCAAATGGATATCCCCACAACCGCCACCATGATGTTTGGTCATGTAGAAACTTTGGAAGAACGGATCGAGCATCTAAATCGTCTTCGACAATTGCAGGATAAAACCGGCGGATTCACCGCTTTCATTGCATGGGGATTTCAGCCGGGGAACACCGAATTACAAGGACAGACAGGTATCAAAACATCAGTGAGTGGATTCGATTATTTAAAAACTCTCGCAATCAGTCGAATATTTCTCGATAATTTTGACAACTTACAATCTTCCTGGGTAACACAAGGACCCAAAATAGGACAGGTTTCTCTTTATTACGGTGCAAACGATATGGGAAGCACGATGATGGAAGAAAATGTTGTCGCAGCAGCAGGCACTGTCTATTCTCTTGATGAAGAAGAAATTAAAAGGCTCATCACCGACGGCGGCTTCACACCTCAACGCCGCAATATGCGATATCAGCTTATCGATTAAAACCTCATAAATTCGGCATAGCGCTAATTAAATTAATCCTTTAAAACCCATCCTTACCCTTTACATTCCCTATCGAAGTTACTAGCATGAAAAAATCAAACCTTATTTTCAGGACCCATGTTACTCATGCCGGATTTAACTTCCCAGGAAAAAACAGAAGCTTTGGAAAAGCTGGAAACCTCGTTAATCATATTGGCAGATACATTGACGGTTCCTTATGTTCGGGTTGCTTGTCTAAACCAAGGTTCCCTTGAAATAATCGGTACCAATCCTTCCCAGAAAAATATTCCCCTCAGCGAAGGATTGCTTCCCAGCAATAATTTATTTTGCAAACATGTCATCCAGACCGGGAAATTTCTAAAAGTTTCAAATGCTCCGAAAAATATAAAATGGAAAAACTCAACCGAAGTTAGGAAAGGCATTACCTCCTATTTTGGGATGCCTCTTTTTTCCCAAGATGGAAAAGTTTTGGGAACTTTTTGTATTTTTGATTCGAAAGAAAACGATTTTAGTAACGACCCATTAATTCTGCAATTCAAAACCTTGATTGAAATGCATCTGGTCCCTCTCTTAAAAGCGCTGGAAACCGAAGAAAACAAACAATTGGATTTAGTCAGCTTGAATCGCGCCTTGGAAAATAAAAGAAGGAAATTATCTACCCTAATAAGTAATTTACCTGGAATCGTATACCGCTGTGCCAATGACCCAAATTGGACCATGGAATATATTAACGGCGATTGTTTCAACCTGACCGGCTATCATCAGGGTGATATTGAAAATAACCGAAAACTTTCTTTTGCAGATTTGATTCACCCAGACGACCAAGGCCAAGTCTGGGAAAAGGTACAAAAAGCTATCAAAAATAAAAGCCCGTTCAAACTAATTTATAAAATAATTTGTAAAGACGGCACTGAAAAATGGTTGTGGGAACAAGGTCGAGGAGTTTTTTCCAAGGAAGGAAACCTTATCGCTCTGGAGGGTTTTATAACGGATATTACTGAGCAGAAAAAAAACGAAATGAAATTGGAAAAATACCGCCACCACTTGGAAAGTCGCGTTAAAGAGAGGACCACAGAGCTCGAAATTTCTACCGCTCAACTAAAACGCAGCAACGAAGCCTTGAATGAATTTGCATCCATTGCCTCGCACGACCTGAAAGAACCTCTTAGAAAAATTGTTACATTCAGCCTTCATATCCAATCTCATTCCGACCAGATGGATGAAAAATGTAATAATTATTTCGACCGCATAATCAAAGCTTCTGAAAGGATGGGACAATTTATCGACGACCTGTTGGAGTATTCTCAGGTAAGCAGTAAATCTCGTCCATTTCATATAGTCGATTTAAAAAGTATTATTCAGGATGCCCTTATTGATCTTGAGTCCCGCATTCATAAGACGAAGGCAATAATTCATATAAGTGACATACCTCCTTTGGAAGCAGATGGCATGCAAATGAAACAACTATTCCAAAATCTTTTATCCAATAGCTTGAAATTTTCCAGAAAAGACCGAACCCCTAAAATTGAAATTGAAGCATTGCAAAACAAGGAAGCTATGGTGGAAATTGTAATTAAGGACAATGGAATCGGCTTTGAGCAGAAATACAGCACACGAATTTTCAAGCCATTTGAAAGACTTCATGGAAAAAGCGAATACGAAGGCACAGGAATAGGTTTGGCCCTATGCAAAAAAATCGTTGAAAGGCATCTGGGAAATATTTCGATCAACAGCTCAGAGGGCCATGGAACTAGCATTCAAATCAAGCTCCCCGCCCTGCAAACTTGTCCACCCGAAGAATTTGAAAAGGCCCCAGGAAAAACTAATTTGGAGGTAGTCACTCAGTCCTTAGCCCAGCCAATAAAACGGGCATCCATCTATCAGATTAACTCTTAAAGGGCGCGTCTACCCAATAGGGTTTTTACAGAAGACTTATCATTTCCTTTGGCTAGCATGAAAGCCGTGAAAGACTGCCGTAATGAATGTGGAGTTGCTTCCTTTTCAACACCCGAAGATCGCAGGGCGGCCTTAAAAAATTTGGTCACACTTCGCGTTGTCAGGTTTCCGCCCCGCTCACTTGGGAAAAGATAATCATCGGGCCCTTTGTTACCTACCTGCCTTTGCAAAGCATCTGTAAGTCCCTGAGAAAAAATCGTTGTTCGAGCTCCAAACTTACCGATTCCCGGAACAAACATTTTCAGTTTCTCCAGATTTAAATGCTTAACTTTTACTGCAACCAATTCAGATACTCTTAGTCCCGCCGTGTAAGCCAACTCGATCATCAGTCGATGCTTCAAGTTTTCCGCAGAAGTAGCAATTCTTTTAACTTCACTGATCGTTAGAACCACCGGCTTTAATTTTTTCTTACCCGGCCTTTTGAATCCTTCCAAAACCAGATCCTGGTTATAAACCGCCTTATGAAAATAACTGAGCGCATTGTATGCCTGATCCACCGTCGACCGTGACTTTCCCTGTGTGATAAGGTCTGCAAGGTATTGACGAATTTCCACATCCGTTACCTCACGAGGATTCGTTAAATTCTTATTACGAACAAAGTTTCGTAATTGTCCCAAATAAGCTTTGATAGTCTGTGGACTGTAAGCTCGTTGCTCCAGGTTTCCCTGAATAGCACTAAATAATCGAGATATTGATAAGGGGTGGGTGGTGACATCATTCATGATAATTTCTCCTACGGTTGGCTTGAGATGAAGAATTGAAAATTCTAATGGGATAAGAAACGCGTTTGACTTATGCGGGATAACTAATTGATAATAAATCACTTTTAAAATTCAGAATACCGGAACACCGGATTCCGCTATCTAAAAGTCAATATAATCAATAAGTTACAAAACGTCAAGCGAAAAGACCTAAAAAATCAATAAGATAACGATTAGTTCGATTAGCCCCTAGTGGCTTGTGTGTTGCCGAGGTCAACGATAGAAAGGAGATTCCTTATATTGCAGGATACCGCGTGAAAAAAGAACGTTCAATACTGCTACAGAGGGAACACCGAGGATCATACCCACCAAGCCAAACAACTCACCTCCAAGAAGAACAGCGAAGATCACAGCAACCGGATGCAGGCCAATATTTTCGCCGACCACACGTGGCGTAATAACCATACCCTCCATCGCCTGAACAAATGCAAAAACGCCAGCGACACCTGCGACGGCCAACCAGTCCTGAGTGTGCATGAAGGTTAAAATTGCCGCCGGGGCAAACCCCAACACCAACCCTAGATAAGGAACAAGATTGACCAGGCCTGCCATAAGCCCTAATGAAAGGCTCATTGGAGTGTCACATAGAAATAACCCAACGGCATACATAATACCCATCAACCCTACCACCATCAATTGTCCGCGCACAAAACTTGACAAAACCTCATCAATTTCATGCACCATTTCCTTGGTTTTCTCCTGGAATCTGGGAGGGACCAAAGCCAAAAGCCTTTCGATTATGGAATCAAAATCTCTTAACAGATAAAACATCACCACAGGAATGATCACCAGATTTGCAACCATCAAAATAATGTTAAACAGATTGGATATAGACCCCCAAAGCAGTTTCCCTGAAAATTGCACCGCCTTCATAGGAAGTTCACCAAATCGGGATAAGCCTTCGTTAAGTATCTCTTCCACTTTTACCGGGTCGAGACCTCTCACCATTTCTATCAAAGGACGCATCCAATCCTGAAATATTCCGATATAAACTGGAATATTCTGCACCAGATTTTCTGTCTGCATACTCAGAATTGGAACAAGAAAAATGCCGGCGGAAACTACCAGCATAAAAAACCCCATCATTAAAAATAATACCGATGCTGTTCTTGAAGCACCCTTCGATGCCATCTTATCTACCAACGGGTCAAGAAGATAAGCTAGAGCAAAGGCAATTAAAAAGGGAGCAATCACCCGGCGGGAATAATAAAGAAAGAGACAAACCAGAAAAATAAGGACTAATGAAATCAGAAGGGAATTTTTATTTCTTTCTTGATCCATAGTTTACATATCCGCCATAGGCATTGGGGGTGCGTTGGGGGCTTTTTTAACAGGGGCTTGAACGCCTCCCTCCCAATAACGGTGAAAAGTAGGCAACAAAAAGTCCGCAAGTTTCTTACTAGTCACATCAAAGGCTTCCAGTTCTGCCGACAATTCAAATTCATTTTTTACGGTAGCAAAATCACTTTTCGCGGCAATCAAAGAGGAATCTATAGCTGAAACGGCTTTGACACTGATATTTACTTGAACCATTTTTGTGCCTTTTTCTTTAGTCCTTTTCGGTTTAGAAAAGGCCGTCCCCACGATAACGATATCCGCCCCAGCTTTCAAGCCGATATTCCTTGCATCCTCTACATTTCCCTTGATGGCGCTTAAAACAATGGACTCTCGAATCGTATCACGAATCAGGTTTCGATCAATCACCCCTACCCCTGATTCAATAAAGTTTTTTGTAAGCTGCATTTCAGAAATTGGAACGACATCCCAAAAAGATGAAAGAGGTGCCGAAGTAAAACTACTTTCCTTGATTAGAACAACAACCTTGTGCTCGCTGACAGGCCCAGCAATAACCCCTATACCTGCTAGCGCCTGATTCACCGCGCCGGGGAAAAACCGAACCTCCAAAACAACTTCGCTGACTTTCCCTTCCAAGTCATCTATCGCCTGAAGGTATCTATAACTTTTAACGTATCGGCTTGCGCGTCGAATTATTTTATTGAGGTCTCTCTGGTTTACTGCAAACTCTTCTTCACCTATCAAATCTTTAAACGCCAGCTCCATCGCATTTTTCATGGCAAAAAAGACCGCCTTCTTGCGGGCTACCACATAATTTTCATTTTTCGCAGGAACCCGGGCAATACCTTCATAAGAATCCTTCAAAATAGGTTGGGCCAACAAAGATTGGATTTCGAATTGTAACAACAAAAAAACAAGAAGACCTGCGGCCAACAAATATTTATTTGAAAAACACTTCTTCATCTTTTTTTCTTTGTTGGTCGGGCGGGGGTGGGTTCCTCGATCACAAGTTTTTTAAGAGACTTTACTTCTTTCATACTTAAGAACCGACACGCACCCAGAGGAAGCCCTGTCAAATTCAATCCACCAAAGTGGGTGCGTTGCAATTTAATTACCGGATGCCCAATATGCTCACAGACTTTTTTAATATGTCTGTTTTTACCTTCAACGAGGGTCATTATAAGAAAGCAGTTTTTCCCACTGGTCTTTTGAATTTTTGCAGAAATCGGTTTAAATTTTTCACCATCGATATGAACACCGCGCGCCAATCTCTTGAGTGTTTTCTCGTTTGGCATTCCCGAAACTTTAACCTTATAAGTACGTTCTACCTTATACTTTGGCAACAAAAGTTTCTTGGCCAATACTCCATCATTGGTAAATAGCAGCACCCCTTGAGTATTAAAATCAAGACGCCCTACCGGGAAAACCCGTACCTTAGTGATTTTCACATATTCCATTACGGTAGTTCTTCCACGCTTATCTTCTGCCATGGTTGTGAGACAACCCGTGGGCTTATTTAAAACCACATAAGCCTCATCCTGCTTTTGAGGAACAACTTTCCCAGAAACTTTTATTTGATCGGTACTTGGGTCTGCCAGCGAACCCAATTGAGTAACAACCTTGCCATTGACCTTCACAATGCCCTCTTCAATCCATCTTTCTGCTTCCCTTCGGGAGGCGAGGCCAGCATCTGCTATAATTTTTTGTAAACGAATTTTCATAATGTAAGCGAAAGGATGGTTAAACCAATGGGAGATTTTTTCTCCGATGGGGCTCTCTATACGGGTGAGGTGTCTTCCTCGTCTTCAACCACTTCAGTTTCTGCAAGGCCAGCATCTGCATTTGCGAATTCTATTTGCGACTGCAGAGGAGGGTCATCCCCTTCAATATCTTCTTTCAAATCTTCTAAAGTGGGCAAATCACTCAAGTCTTTCAAACCAAAATATTCCAGGAACTTTTGAGTGGTGCGATACATGATCGGTCGCCCGGGTACTTTCTTTCGGCCCGCGGGCCCTATCACTTTTTTTTCCAACAGGGTTTTGATGACCCCGCTTGAATCGACGCCACGAATATCATCCACTTCCTGACGCGTGAGAGGCTGTTTGTACGCAATAATCGAGAGAGTATCCAGACTGGGTTGCGACAATCGAGAAGATCTGTCCAGCTTCAGGAACTTACGAATCCAGTCATTGAATTCGTGTCGGGTGCAAAGCTGATACCCATCGGCCACTTCTAAAATTTGAAGGTTTCGAGATTGATACTCTTCCCTTAACTCTTCAAGTATGGATTGTAAAACATTTTTATCTGCCGTATTGAGAAATATTTTTTCAAGCTCATCAACATGTACCGGCTGGTCAGCAGCCAACAAAACATTCTCAATAATAGATTTTAATTCGTCTCGTTCCATATTTTTCTCAATTTTATATTACCCACTATGTGGAGAGATATCGGCAAACTTACAGTAAAAACCTTGACGGTATCTATTTTTCTATGGGCATCGACCCATTGCCTCTCACGTTAGTGAGCTAGGGGGATTCAAAATACTTGCTCAAGGCCAATCCTTGAGAGTGATAATTCGATTTCAGATCGATTCCATAAACCTTGTCAGGTCTTTCTACCACTCTTTCAAATTTTAGCCGACAAAAGGTTTGTCCATGTTCTACCATGAAAGGCACATCGTGAGGGCGAACTTCCATCACGGCCCGCGTCCCTTGGTCTACCACGTTATCTGTGCCGTTCCAACCGAAACCCGAATCAAAAAACCCAGCATAATGGGTGCGTAACTCACCGCTATTGGGTTCGTAGGCAATCATTTCTGCAAGCCAGTCCGGCCAGATGCAGATTTTCTCTTTCGACATCATAATATAAAAGCTTTCCGGTTCCAGGATCAATCGGTCCTTTGGAGGCCGGTAAATAGGTTCCCAAAACTCTTCTGCCTTGTAATAGCGAATTTTAGAGAGGTCGATGACATTGGAGTTGGTCTTGGCCTTGTAAGCCACAATGGAATCAGGCAAATCGCCTGCCACATCGACACCGACATAGACTCCTTCCTCTAGCTTCACATCATCAATAGGAATGATCATTCCATTTCTGTGAAACAAGATAGGGTTTTTCTTATACTTAATCTCCAACTTTTTTTTGTCCAGAGATTTCGAGGTGCGGTGAGCAACTCTTAACTGGTTCAACGACAGCCCGGCTTTTACTTTTACCGGAAAAGATCGCGGGATCACTTCCAGATAGAGCTTGCCTCGATACCCCGATGGAATTTCATCGAATCGATGGCCTTCATCCACGATCACGCGGGTGAACATATCCAACCTGCCAGTAGAACTTTTTGGGTTGGCAAGCCCATAAAAATCAGAAGGAAAATTCAACTCTTCCATCAGTGGAATCAGGTAAATGGCGTTCTTTTCCAAAATCCCGCCATTTGATATATCAAATTCATAGAGTGTTACTTCTTTAAGCTTGGTTTCTACCGGATCGTTCTCAGGCAAAAAACTGCATTGGATTCGGTAGGCTTTTTGCCCCAATCGCAAATCCAGACTCACCGGCTGAATCTGCGTAGATTCAATAGGTAGCGGGGAGCTAATCATCCCCTCCTTCAAAGCCATTTCTATATACTGGCAGGGCAGATAGCCCGACTTACCCTTTAAAGAGGTCGCCAGGTCCGAATTTTTGATTTCTTTTGTGGATTCCATATAAATATATGTCGGCTTTTGCCAGGTAAAATAACCTGTTTTCTCAAGTGGTTTGCATTAAAAGAGAGCGGAAAAATCCTATTGGAAAGAAGTAATCACTCTTCCAAACTAAGCTGCCTAGTTGACAGGCCGTTTGCGGCTATGATTTAATCGTATTACTCGAAAAAATTCAACCTGATTATTCCTATTATTAGTTAAAAACTCTTTGAGTGCATTAAATTAACTGAATCAAATCATGGATTAGTTTAAGGATTCGGGAAACAGGGAATAAATACAAGACAGCAGCGATCTTTAGCAAACGGGTTATTAACAATGTTTATAGGATTATAGAAACCGCTCATGGATTCAAAACACAAAAAAACAGAATCAACAAATTTAATTAAAAATTCAATCATTACGGTTGCAGGGCTAGCCGTCGTCGGGGCTGGGCTTTGGGCTCTAATGCACTATTCGACTCCCCCCAGTAACCTCGAATCCTATGCAAACTATCAGGAATCCCAAAAAAAACCTGAAATAAAAACCAACAACCCGGCAGAACCCAAAGATCTATCAAAACCTCAGGAAATAGCATCGCCTGCTGAAACGGATCTGGGAAACCTGGTAAAAACCGCAACATCCACTCCTTCTCCTCGATCGACCCTGCCTCGAAAAACATTGGAACATATCCAAAAAGGCATGGAGTTCACTGAAAAGGGAGAATACAACGCCGGCAATATGGAATTTGAAAAAGCATCCGTGTTAAGTCCTGACTCCTCCGACCTCTATTCTATTTGGGGTGCGGCGCTTAGAATGGCAAAAAAATACAAAGGCGCCAACAAAAGATTCGCACGGGCACACGAACTGGCTCCCAATGACAGCGAAATAACATTCAACTGGGGCATGACTCAGTTGGAAGGTGATATACCAGACGATGCAATTCGGCTTTTCCAAAAAACCATCGACCTCGACCCCAATAATCTGATGGCCTACAACCTGCTGGGAAAATCTTATGGCCGAAAAAAAATGTACGATCAGGAGGTGGCAGCCTATAAAAAAGCCATTGAAATTGAACCGAATTTCGCTTTAATTCATTTTAATCTCGGGATTGTTCTGGGCATTCAGAAAAAATTCGAAACAGCAGCACCGCATTTTCTGAAAGCAATCGAACTGGACAAACAATATGAGAAACCGTTTGTAATTCAGATGCTGACGGCATTAGGCAAATACAATCCATCCGCCGGGAAACCCATCAATCAACCGAAACCCGTGAAAAAAGAAGAAAAACCGGAGCCGGTTGTTAAAGAGGCTAAAGCCACAGAAGTAGCCCCTAAAGAAGAGAAGAAAGAAGAGGGTTCTGCGTCCGACCACAAAATGGAAGGCTCCAAAAAAGTCAACGAAACCACTCACGTTAAAGGAAAGATTCTCATAAACGGAAAAACCCCTACACCCAATACGCTGGTCTTCCTCGAAACCAAAACAAAAATGCGCGTGAAGGGACAGGAAAAAGGCCAACCCATTACCATCCACCAAAATGGATTAAATTTTCAGCCGCGTCATTCCATTGTTCAAGTGGGCACCAGTGTGACTTTCTCGAATCATGATAAGGAAGTCCACAACATATATTCAAAATCACAAGGAAACCAGTTCAATCTGGGAGCCATGGCATCAGGTTCTTTCAAGTCCATTGATTTCAGCACTCCGGGACCCATCGTATTACGCTGCAATATGCACAAAGATATGATCGGGACTATTTTCGTTGTTCCCAACGGTTATTTCGCCCAGCCAAACGAAAAAGGCGAGTACGAGTTTAAGGATGTTAAGAGTGAAGGCTACATCATGCAGGTCTGGGCACCTATGCTTAGCCCCGACGAGGTGGCAAATAATATCCGCTCGGCGGACTTAACAGGAGTAGACCAGACTTTTGACTTCGATATCAAGTCCGCTTCGGTTCCCGGTGAAATTCATGACATGACCGACCCCACCGACTACAACGCTATCGTCGACAATATAGAAAAGGAAATGTATCAGGCCATTGAAGACTGGAAGAACGGCAAAAAATTCATCTCTCGAAAACGCATGTTGATGGCCATCACCAAACATTTTGACGGTGAAGGTCTGAAAGGTGCGATTGCAAAAAGTTTCAGTTCCAAACGCAGTATTCTTCTGGAACGAAAACTGGATAAAATCCGTAAGGAAATTTCAGGATACGGGAAATCAGAAGAACCCATCACAGAAGCCTCGCTGAAAAGCCAGGCCAAGTTCGCAGTCGACGCATTGCGCAACAACGTAAAAGAACTCGAAGCCCGCATCCAACCCACCACCGTAGGCCACTAGGCGTGGGCCCAACTAGACCCGACGACCCAGAATTATTGGGCGCCCCCTTTACACCCTCTCCCTTGAGGGGAGAGGGCTGGGGTGAGGGTGATTCAACAAACTACTCTATCTCCACTCCAAACCCACACCATGAAGGTTAAGAGCCTTGCTGTTGAAGGTTTCTACTTTCCATTGCATATCCGTTCCAGAAGGCTGTGAAGAAATATCCACTGTACCGGTAAGCAGATTACCTTTCTCAAACTCACCCGCATCGGACAATGTCACCTGAGAAAACGTGGTCCCGTCATCACGGCTCACATAAGCTTTGACATCGGTATTGAGAGTGATATCCGCCGCAGGGTCTTCCGCGAATAAAATGAGATGCGCTCCATCCGATTGAGATTTCGCTGTCTGTGAGTTTGGAATTAAGGTCATATTCGATGGAGTTCCAGGCTCATAAAATTCAAGCTCAGCAACCGTAGGCTCAAAGTTTCCCTTGGAATTTGTGATCTCGACACGATGATAGCGGTAGGCTGTTAAGGTATCGAACCCATTTAAATTAACTTTGTTGATATTCGATGAATTATCGAGAAACCCTAAAGCAACATCACCCAAAAACACGTTTGATGATGAAAAATTATCGGTGGAACCATAGAGCTTCACGCTAACTTCCCCAATAGCAATACCGTTTCCATTCGTAGTGTCCCAAACCATACCAACAACAGAAGCGTTCGCTCCCCAAATTTTGATACCAGAAATTTTTTTCGTGACTCCAGACCCCCAATCCTTCCCAATAGTACCCGTAATAACTACGGGACCTCGCCCAGCAGATGCTGTATGGGCTTGGATGGTGGTTCCATCAAACGCCGCACTCAGTCCTCCTCGATATGTGAGGTTCCCTATCGCCGTACCTGTTGATTGGGAAATCAGAGTCCCTGTTCCGGTATTGCCGTAAAAATTTCCACCTGAATTATAAATTTCATTTGAACTCGAAGTTACATCGATTCCACTTTCATCTTCAAAAGCATCCACACCACCATCGACCATTTTTAATATGGGACGACTGCCATTCTCCGCAGTGCGAAAAGCATTGAGTAAAACATTGGAGTTAAAAAGTTGGTCGCCTTCCGGTGGGTTCGCCCATATCAGGTTATCACTGCTATCTGAAGTTAAATATTGGCCACTATCACCAACGCCCAAGCGCGATTCTTTGCTCCCGTCATGGGTAAGCACATCGCCTTTTGTGGTTAATACGGGTTTTCTTCCAATGATGATTACGCGATTGGTGGTACCCGACTCGGTAAGCTCTATATCCGTTCCAGCTTGAAATTTATTCATCAAAAAATCAGGCGTGCTGTCCCCTGATGAAACCTTGGCTTTTTCATCCTGCGCCCAGGCAGAAGAAACTAATAAAATACTCCACACCGATAACAGCAAAATAAGTTTTCTCATGTTTTGATCCTCCTAAGAGTTATAGAAACTCCCCGATGGCAAAGCAATTTTACACCTATAAAAATAGCCATAATAAGCAATTTAATAGCAAGGTCTAAGTAGGCATATTTTAATAGCGATTTTTCAACGGATTTGGAAGCAAATTATTTTCCAAGAAGACTCGTCTTAAATCCCCACCCCTGTTAAAAAAACACGGATCACTAAAACCTTTATCCAGAAGCCCTAATGCCCTGGTATCGAAATAAAGGAATAGACCTATTGCCAGCGGCGGCCCGCCGCTGTTATATTGACCTGATGAGCTTAAAAATATTCAACACCATGAGCGGCAAGAAGGAAGACTTCGTTCCGCAAAAAGAAAACCATGTCGGCATGTATGTCTGCGGGGTCACGGTTTACGACTACTGCCACGTCGGTCATGCCCGCGCTGCCATTGTCTTCGACACGCTTTACCGCTATCTCCAGTATCTTGGCAACGATGTCAACTTCATCCGCAACTTCACCGACATCGACGACAAGATCATCAACCGCGCCAATGAAGAAGGTGTGGAGTGGCAGGAGATAAATCGAAAATACATCGAAGCCTTCCATCTGGACATGGGCAAACTGAATATCGCCTCGCCCAGCGAAGAGCCGAAAGCCACCGACCACATCCCTGAAATGCTGGAGATGATCCAATCTCTTGTGGATCAGGACAAGGCTTATGAATCGG
>JABJCF010000438.1 GCA_018665625.1 Nitrospina sp.
AAATAAGGTTACCTTCGGGAGTATTTGATTCAGCTTTTTTAATATCATGCCAACGGCTTTTAGGAAACTTGACGTAAAGAACAAAACATTTAATTAGACCTTCTATTTCCTGTTGAGTGTATTGCGGCATGACTAACATAGGCTTATCGGTGCAAGCTCGGGTAATTGTTTCCGGGGATACAAGGCCTTGCTCTTCACACAATCTTCTCAAAGGAGTTCCATGAAAAGGAACAAACGCATATAAATTTTGATTATCTGAATCAAGACTTCTGTTTAACTCAACTGTATCCATCGCTAGCTCTCTGGTTTCAGTAGGGAAACCGGTTATATTATTTAAGCTGAATTGAATTCCATACCGATGAGGAATTTTCAGAGCCTCAATAATATCTTTATTTTTCCACTCTCTATCCAGAAGCTTTTTACGAAATTTCTCATTGCCATGTTCAATTCCAAATGAAATTCGATGCAGTCCTACTTCCGACAGTTTTTTGATTTTATAATCTGTAATCGTTTCAGGGCGAGTTTGCATCCAAAAAGGTAACCCTATGTCCTGATACATTTCACAAAACTTATCAAACTCCTTAGCGCTCCACGCAAGAAATGTATCAGCCCAAAAATAATTATATTCAACCCCTAGATTTTCCTTAAAATGTTTCAACTCTGTATACACAAGATCCAAATCCTTTTTTCTAAAAAAACTGGCATCGGTTTCCTGCTTGTACATAGTAACTTGATCTGGAGAATTGCAGAATGTGCATTTAAATGGGCAACCTCTGATAGTCTCCACAGGCATCATCTTGTACCACTTTCCTGCCATTGGGCGATATAACCTTTGTTCTTCAAAGAGACTCATATCCAGTATCGGCGCTTCATTCACGTCCACAGGATTTGAAATAGGATTTTTTCTTATTGAGCCGTCTTTAAGCTTTACCCAAAGGTTGGTGACATCTTCATAAGGTTGTCCTTTTTCAATTTTTTCGCATAAATCTATAAGAGAGTTTTCACCTTCTCCAACACAGACCATATCAATGGTAGGTTCCTTAATCACTATTTCTGGAGCAAAAGTTGGGAAAACTCCTCCTGCTAAAACTGGAATATTCATTTTGGAAATATGATCTTTAATATGTTCAAGCATCATTAGTCCCAAATTCCACATATCTTCTGTTGTAGACAAAGCTATAAGGTCAGGGTTAAAGTTTTGAACTTGTGAATCCAGATCCTCTCTCCAGTCGGTTTCCCGCATTTTTATTCCAAGAGAATCTGTTTCAAAGGGCACCACATTTAACCGAGCAGCTTTTGTTCCATCCGAATCCACCCCATAATCCATTGAATAATAGGTAGCATCAAAAAGGCTAACATCATGTCCTTTTTGTTTCAAAATTGCTGAAAACAATGCGATTGCCGGCGGCAACATATTCATTCCAAACGTATTTGGATATATAAAAAGAATCCTTATTCCCATTTCGTTCTTATTTTCCTCTGAAACATCTATGCAATAGCCAAGAAGTTCTGCTATCAAAATTTTTCATACTTAGTTATGCCCCTTAAAAAAAATCCGAGCATAATCTAATTAAACAAATAATATTTTAACTGGCCAATAACCCTCGCTTAAATAATACCATAGCAAATAATACTGGGAAGAACCTTTTCCTTTAAAAACAGCTTAAAACATGAAAACAACCAATCTCTTTGCTCTTTTTTTAAGAAGGGTGCAGGACAAGGCCTTGGTATTTACAGAAGTCTGTCCGCCGAGCTCATAAGATGCTCAACTTTTTTCAGATCAGCCGGGGTATCCACCGCAAATGAGTTAAATAGAGTTGGAGCCATGCGCACTTTTAATCCATGCTCCAATACACGCATCATATCTATCGACTCAGCGATTTCCAAAGGGGTTGGCTCCATATGGGTGTATTCCATTAAAAAGTTTCGTCGAAAAGGTATTACGCATACCTGCTTACCCATTGGAATATCTGAAACCTTGGACTTAGTCGGGATAGGCTCTCGCGAAAAGTAGAGAGCATTGCTCTGCAGGTCGCAAACAACCTTAATACAATTTCTATCTTCGAATTCGGTATCATTTTCTATCTTGCCTAAAAGGTTTACCACTTGGCAGCTAGAATCTTTAAACATAGGCTCAACCGCCTCGGAGATCATATCAGGATGAAGCATAGGTTCGTCACCCTGAACCATAACTACGATGTCGTAAGTCAATCCTT
>JABJCF010000439.1 GCA_018665625.1 Nitrospina sp.
GGGTCTGCTCACAGTCACCGGCGAAGAAGACCCTGAGATATATAAAGCCCTCGATTAAAAAAATATTCTGACTACGTTCAGGCATAAGAGGCAATCCCCTCATTCTCCCTTGTCAGGGGGACGATCAATTCCCCCCTGCTAAGGGGGGGCTAGGAGGGTCCCCACTAATACCCATACTAAATAAAACTCAATGACGCCTTGATTTCTTTTTCGATATCGAGGTTGGCCGACTGATTGCCGAAGCGAATCCTTTCGTAGTAATCGATAACCTTTTTTACCTGATTGAACTTTTCAGCAGGAATGCCCGAATTCAATAGCTCTCTCGCAGTCAAATGAGGTTCTATTCTGATCCCTTTTTGCTCAAGACGACTCTGCAATTCTTTATAAAGCATTACTGCTTGGGGTAGGCGAGGTGGAAGGCTGCGTCGTCTGAAAAGATAAACCATCCCAACCATTGCAAGCAAGATCAATAAAGCCCATTTTTGATTCTCTATCCACTCTTGAAGGTCTCTCCAGTTTAATGAAGTCAGGTTTTTCAGCGAGTCTATTGCATCCCGACTGCCTGATCGAAGGGACTGGGCCATGTCTACCTGATCCTTTGAGGAATAACGAATGATGTAACGTTGCCAGTTCATACGTAAAAGGTCCAAGGCTCTTGTTAATGAGCTTGGTGATTGCATGGCGACTTGAGTTGGGTCTGGCGGTGTTGGGTCAAATACAACCCAACCTCTTCCTGGTAAATAAGCTTCGACCCAGGAGTGGGCATGGTGTTGTCTAATGATGAGATAGTTTCCCCAATCGTGCCATTCTTCCCCTACGAATCCGTTGACCAATCTGGCGGGCACTCCCGCTTCTCGAAGAAGTATGACCATGGCAGAGGCAAAGTATTCGCAGTGTCCTTCTTTTCTATCGAACAGGAAATGTTCCAGCGCAGTTTTGTCGGGATCGTTTTTCATTTCCAGCGAGTAACCAAAATCACTGAAATAATTGAGAATGCTAAACGCTTTTTCTCTGTTTGATCGGGAAGACTTTGTCAGGTCAGTTGCTAAATTTTTAGTGGCATCGCTTATTTCGGGAAGTTGCAAAAACCGTTCAGGAAAAATATTTTTGTCTGGATGAGGCAGCTCGAGGCTGTAAGTCATAGTTGGATCAGAAATTTCAGATACCAGAGTATATTTTTTAGGCCCGGAATGGGTGCGCTCGGTTTTGAGTACGAACCCTTGATCCATGTTCAACCTTTTGAAATTTCCATCGGCAAAAATGGGAATTCCGTGGGTGAACAGATAGGGTATGCCCATGGACTCCATGTACACGGTTTGTTCGACAATTTCTTTAGGCTGTGGCACCCGGAACAAACTGAGTCCTTTTCCAGGTTTGTTTGGCAAGCTGAATTCGTTGCTTAAGGTAGAACCCCAAACCTGGCCGTTGTAATGATCCAACACAACGCCACGCCAGAGAATGCGAGATTGGGGACGGAAGGGCTGCCCATTTCGAGTGTATTCGATGCGCATCACCACAGATGTGTTTTGTTTGATTTTCCCGACATCACCGAGTGTGACCACATCAGAGAATCCGGAAATTGGAGAAGAAGAGTTTTTTAAGGCGATAAAGCCAAGCCCTACTCTGGGAAAAGTGATGAAGATGGCAGCCGTCATTATTAAACTGAGTAAAACCATTCCGGTCGACCATCCTACCAGGGCTTTATTTATTTTTTCGTTTTTGCCACGGTTTTTGAATAACTGCGGTGAGATTCGACCGTGTACCTGCTCTGTCATCAAATGATAAAAAATCAAGCACCAGCTCAGTACCAGATAAAAGCTGAGAAAAACTATTCCGAATGCCAGGCCTTGAACATAGAGTGCTCCGATTAAGAGACAGACAATCGAAATGAGATAACCAAACAGGTAGTCGTTGAAATCTGTTTTGAATATGAAGCGGGTATAAAGAAGATAAACCAGAAAGGCTGAGACCAGATTCAGAATGGGCAAATCGAATCCGAGATAGAGCAAAATCACCAATAGCAATCCCCAGGTGGAGCTTGGAAGTTTTTTTGAAGGGGAGACGGGAATGGTGGAGCGATATTCCAGAGCGAAACAATAGATCAACCCGGCAATTAGAATTCCTGCGGTTATACCAGAAAAAATTTCACTCAACGCCAAACAGAGCAGAGCCAATCCGGCGAGTAGGTAGTTGCTGATTAGGAATCCGGTGCGAAGGTTCATGGTGAAGTTTGACAATCGAAACCCTATTATCTAGAATGACCTTTTTAAAAAGACCTTAGTCGGCTGTAGCCGATTGTGAACTGCTATTACTTAAAATAATACAATATTATCGTTAATTTTATCTGGAGGTTCCATGAACATTTTTGTTAAAGGCATTGCCGCAAGTTTAATGGGTGTATTGATGACCGGTACTGCCGCACAAGGTGGGGAAATAGCCGTTATAGAAACCACCATGGGAAATATTGAATTGGAATTTTTGGAAGATGTGGCTCCGGGTCACGTCAAAAACTTCAAAGATCTGGCAAATAAAGGATTTTATGATGGCACCATTTTCCATCGTGTGATTCCCGGTTTCATGATCCAGGGCGGAGACCCGAACTCTAAAAGCGATGACCGCTCCAGTCACGGAACGGGTGGGCCTGGTCACAGTGTTAAGGCAGAATTTAATGATACGCCGCATGACCGGGGTATTCTTTCAATGGCTCGTTCGCAAGACCCGGATAGTGCGGGTTCACAGTTTTTTATAGTTGTCAAAGACGCACACTTTCTGGATGGACAGTACACCGCATTTGGTCGGGTGATCAATGGAATGGATGTGGCAGATAAGATAGTTGATGCGCCACGCGATTCTAGAGACAATCCGAACGAACGAATAGAAATGAAATCGGTGAAAATCGAAAGCCGCTAGTCCAAGATACTCCCTTCCCCTCATGAGAGGGGAGGGATATTTGAAATTCTTCTTTTGATTCAGGAAACAAGATGGAAAACGAATTTAAGATCAATCTCTACGAAATAATGGGAACCTCAACTCCGGCGGGCAGAACGTCGGAGGAGGGCGAGCCTGCGGGAGACACCATAAGAATTCTCATGGCGGAAAATTGGGAAAAATATGAAAAGATTCTGGTCTATTTTGAAGGCGTTGTGCAAATGACTCGACCTTTTGTCGATGAAGCGTTTGCGAAACTGCTGGAAGTTTATACTTTGGATCAGTTCAACCAGAAGCTTCATTTTCCTGATGCCAACGATCGAATTGTGAAAAGTTTGAACGATGCGATCAAACTGAGGATGAAGATTATAAAAACCCAAAAGGAACGCGAGGAACAGCAGGGTCTTTAATTCTGAACTTTATTTGATGGCGGTTTTTGCTACTTCTTCGATGAAGGGATCAAGAAAAGCTGCAATGCCAGCAGCATTTTGAACGGTGAAGATACGGTCATGTGCCGTGAACGGTTCATCGACAATAACCCCTTTCATTTCTTCAATTTCCTTGATGGCTTTTTTATTTCCAAGGTCTGTAGTGACTTCAAGGCTTTGGATCAGGTCTGCTTTTCCCAGGCAAGGCACAGCATTTCCAATTGCCGCGACAACCATTCCAGTTCGGTGCCGATCATTGAGAAGCAGTCGCAGTAACTCGTCTTTCCATAGGTAGGTTCTGGCGCCGCTTCCACCTATCACGATCACACCGTGAAAAACCCCCTTGACTTGTCGCACTCCTTTTGCGGCAGAAACATAACTGTCTCCAGTAATACCTTCGATAGCATCGACAATCAAAACGTCTGGGCTTGTACGGCCGGTTTTCATTCCCACGGCTTCTTTTAATTTGCTGGAGGCAACTAGAACATTAGCTTCTTCCGAATTCATGGCTTCAAAAATTGGATCGAATTCGCTCTCCATATAATAATCTTTGGGAATAACTATAAGTACATTTTTTCCTACAAGCCGCTCCATAATTCAATGCCTTTTTTATATTTAATTGCGTCAGTGATTAAAGGGGATGGATAGTGTTTGCTTACCAGATTTGGAGTCTAGCACAAAGCGGTAAAGGAGAAACCCGTTTTTTGCAGAGAGTTGTTTTCCGTGGAGATTTAGAAAATTTTTTAAAACGGCTCTCTCACCCATTGTTAATGCGGAGTCTTTTCCGAAAACAAAATTAAAGTCGAACATAATATGGGTGATTCCCCGAGTCTTCAATCGATTGGCGATATCTGCTGCATAGACACCTTTATCAATCATTTCCGTCAAAGTATGAGCTTCAAAAAAAGTGTCGCTGATAAAGGGTCGATCCATTAAATATCCCAGGTTTCTCATATACACCAACATGACTTTATCTTCCTCTCCCAACATATTATTGGCATCCACATAGGAAGGATAGGCCTTGATTTGCCGCGTTAGAAACTGCTCGCGGTTTTCTTTGTTTATGAGATAGGAGAGTGGATTTATGCGAAACCATTCCTTCGTAATTATTGAAGTATTGAACAAAATACCGAGCGCTAAAATAAATGTTAAAAATATTTTTTCTTTTTTCCCTATTCCGGTTTTTTGAAATGTCTGTTTTAGTCCTGAAACAAGGAGGATTGAAAGAAAAGCGAATGCCGGTGCGAGAAGGCGAATGTATTGAGTCTGCATGAACCAGAAAATCAGTAGTACAGCAAACACAATAACTACAGGTAAGGATTTGCGTTGTAGGCTGAAAAGGGCCGGTAATAATAACAAATAAAAAATGCCGATTTTTCCGTCAAATTTGAGGGAATGCAGTTCGCTGAAAAAAGTCAGGTTGATGGGGAGAGATAAAAAATCGAGAATGCCGTGTCCCATTCCAAAAGACGAATAATATTGGAACTGCATCTGTGAACGGGTGGCATCCCAGTTCATCCCAGCGTCGCCGCCAAAAAAGCTCATAAAAAATGGCGCTACCGGATTGCCTGTAAAAAAATAGTTTCTTGCCAGCCAGGGGGAAAGAATAATCAGAGAGCCTAGTACCAGCATCAGGCATTGCTGGGCGGTCTGTTTCTCATTTTTATGAGTTCGACCGTGAAGTGCGAGCCCTAAAAATGCCAGGGGTAAAATGATTACGGTTGTTAATTTAGTTGCCACGGCGGCACCCGCAAACAGGGTCATTAATAAAAACCATGAAGATTGATTTCGTTTGCAGCCGTTTTCCCAGGAATAAAATGCCAGAAAAACGTAGGCAGCCGCTTGCAAATCTACATAAGCAGAAGAAGCCCCGGTGAAAAAAGTGGGTGTTGAAATAAAAATCAGTGGCGTCAGCCATGCATAGCTTTCGTCCCCCTTTTGTCTGGAGTATTGCCATAGGGCAAATAAAAGCAGAAAAGCAATTCCCAGGCCAGTCAGTTGCGCCAGAGAATCGGAACCCAAAGCCAAAGCAAACAGATAAAGCATTTCAATTTGCTGAGGGAAAAAAGAATAAATATTGTTAGGAAGGTTGACCAACCCCCCTGCCTCAAGAAATGCCTTGGGTACTGCCAGATGATAGACTAAAGCATCCGTCGCAAATGCGGGAGCCATAGCTAAAATTATTAAAAGAAGGGATAGGAGTAAAAGGAAAGACTGTGCCATGTTTTTTAGTCCGGCATCTTCGACTCCTCGCGTAGCGGGACCAAAAACAATTTTCAACCCATGATTAAAATGAAATACATTTTTCCAGCCAACGATCAGGGAAACTCCCAAAATCCCCCAGCAAATTTGAGGGTTTATCCAACCAGAAAATACAAAGGTAGTAATAATGCCTGAAATAAAAATGGAGCCCAGCGCGGTGGAAAACAGGAATGCTTCTTCCGGCCCCGAGAATTTTAATCCCGATAATTTTTTGGTTAGAAATTGGCCGGAATTATAAAAAGCCAGAACAATCAAAAGGAATAGTACGAAATCCATCAGCACTCAATAAAGGAATTGAAAAATAGGATTTGCGGTGTGTTGACCCTTTTGCCGGTGGTTCCTCAAAAGGGAACCGGTCAGCATGCAAGGTTTAGCTAGGAACCCCGTTCGCTTCTTTTTGAGCAAACAATGAAAACTCTTCACTGGCTTCTTCATAGTCATCGAACCATGCGGCGTCTGGGTTTCTATAGAAGGCCAAAAATCGTGCGTTGTCTTCTGAGTTTGCGGCACGAGCATATTTGAAGAAAATTTGTTCTTCAGTCATCCCAACTACCTCAATTTTTCCAGATTCATGCGACATGACAAGGCGAGCCCTTTTGGCAAGGCCGGAGCATCTTGTTCTCGCTTTCTCAAATATTTCATAGCCTTTTTCAATGGGAATAGAATAGGTCTCATTGCCCAAAGTAGGTCGACATAAAAACACATAGTAAGGTGGAACGCCGATGAATGATAATCTCGAAAATAACTCGGTTAATACATCGGGATCGTCATTCACCCCTTTTACCATGGGTGTCTGGTTTACCAGAGAGACTCCAGAATCCATTAAAGCATTGAGCCCTTCCACCGCTTGTGTGGTTAGTTCTCGAGGATGATTGAAGTGTGCCATGACATAGATTTTCTTTTCGTTGGTGCTGTACTTTCGAAACATTTCAAGCAAAGACGGGTCGTTTAGAATACGAAAGGGATTGAAAGCTGGCACCTTGGTTCCTATGCGAATGATCTTTACATGATCAATTTCACGGAGCTGTTTAATAATGGGTTCCAGTTTGCTGGTGGAAAGGATTAAAGGATCTCCTCCGGTGAGCAAAACATTATTAATCTGTTTATTATTTTTAATGTATTCGAGCCCTTCACTAATGTCTTTAGTGACTTCGTCATTCTCGTTCATGAACAGCCTTTTGCGAAAGCAAAAGCGACAATAGGCCGCACAGACTTCATTAACTAATAATAAAGCGGTTGAGGTGTATTTATGCTCCAGACCATGGACCTTGGTGTATTTTTCTTCATTAGAAGCATCGAGTTCGCCCCATTCGTTCAATTCTTCGACATCAGGCATAATAATGCGCTTGATGGGATCGTTTGGGTCGTCCCAGTCGATTAATGATTGATAATAGTCGTTGGTGCGGAATACAAACTTATCATTAACTTTCTGCATTTCCTCACGTTCTGATTCTGTCAATTGAGGAATTTGCTCTAGTTTAGTTAAATATTTGATTTTTTTGAAACTTGCACTGAGGTGTTTTAGTAAAGCATTCATTTATCACCTCCCCGTAAAGTGGTTAACATTTTGTTTTTTATTGAGTTTCTCCCCGAGTCAACTCAAACAAGCAAAACCAATCCCCTTTCTCGTATGATAGAGAAAAAAAGAACTTTTAATTCTTGGTTGGGTTTATTTTGGCACCAAGCCTAGCATTACTGGCTTTGTGCAGTGTGGGTCTCAACTTGTGGGTAAATCATACTTTATTCACTCCGTAGCCGCAAGAAAAATTGGCCCCAAATTTATCTAACTCGATAAGAAATTAAAAATAAATGATTGAAAAAAAATGCATTATGTAATTTTTGAATTGAAAGCATTAATTTTTTAAAATGCGGTAAATGACCCAGATAATATTGTTGAAACGGCCTCCAATGTTGGCGAAAATGTGCAAAATTATTTCCTTACTATGGAGGGTTTTTTGCTAAGGAATTTTTATTGACAGAAAAACCGAATGGACTATAATGCGGTGCTCTTTTATCAATCTGTCTTGGCCATCTTACCCATTGGGGGTTGTGTTCTAGTGGGTTGATTTTAATAGGTTTTTTGTGTTTCAAAAAAAGCCTGTCCAATATATATGCAACAAACCGGTAATTTAGGTTTTAATAAGCTTTAATCCACTATTTTAAAGAGGAGATTGTTTAATGAAAAAAGCTTTAATTTTGAGTGTGTTGGTAATATTCAGCTTGTTTGCAGTTAGCTCTGCTTTCGCTGGCGGTAAATGTCCGCAGCCTCGTAAAACCAAAGCGGCTCCTGGCGGCATAGCTAAAAAAGACATGACTGGAAAAGCTAATGCAGCTAATGGTAAGAAAATTTACATGAAAACTGCAAAGCCAATGGCTTGTAAAATGTGTCATGGTGACAAAGGTGATGGAGCTGGAAAATTGGGTAAAGCTCTGAAACCAAATCCTCGAAACTTCACCTGTGGTAAAACCATGGCAAAAGTTTCTGCTGGCCAGATGTTCCATATCATTAAAAAGGGTTCTCCTGGAACAGGCATGGTTGCGCATGGCAAAACTTTGAAGGATAAAGAAATCTGGGATGTTGTTAAATTCATCCGTTCAGAATGGGTAAAATAAGTTAAGATTCAACTAAAGGGGCAGGCCGAATGCGGTCTGCCCCTTTTTTTATGCCGTTTTTCTGCCTACGCTCCAATGTATAATGCAAATCAGTTGAATTTCTTTTGGAGCCCTCTTTGAATTTCCGCCTTCTACCTTTTTCATATCAATTGCGATGTTTACTCCTTATCCTCCTGTTACAAATTGTGGGAGGGGCACAGCAGGTTTTCGCTGAACTGGGTACTCCAAAAAATCCCCTTAGAATGATGTTTGTACCCTCGGGCGATGCCCAGGTAATCGTCAAGGGTGGGCAGGAAGTTGCCACTCTCTTGCAAAAAGAAACCGGACTGCATTTTAAAACCTCGGTGGCTACCAGCTATGCCGCAGTGATAGAGGCCATGGGGGCAAAGAAAGTCGATATCGGTTGGTTGGCCACCTTCAGCTACGTTCTCGCAAAAGATAAATATGATGTTGAACTTTTACTCGTGGTGCAAAGGTTTGGCAGTCCTTTTTATCGGGGGCAAATCATGGTTCGGGCAGATAGTGGCATTCACTCTTTGAAAGATCTAAAAGGCAAAAGGTTTGCTTTTGTCGACCCTGCCTCCACTTCCGGGCATTTATACCCTAAAACCTTATTGCTCTCTAAAGGGATGGACCCGAAAACATTTTTTGGTAA
>JABJCF010000440.1 GCA_018665625.1 Nitrospina sp.
CGCAGATCGGGATTTTGCCGCTGAATTTTGTAGTGTCTCGGCCTTATTGATGATGCATCTCAGCCGGTTTTGTGAAGAGCTTGTTATTTGGAACTCCAGCGAATTCGGATTTGTGGAGTTATCCGATGCTTTCACCACGGGGAGCAGTATCATGCCGCAAAAAAAAAATCCCGATGCGGCAGAACTGATACGAGGAAAGTCCGGTCGAGTATTTGGAAATCTGGTATCTCTTCTTACATTAATGAAAGGGTTGCCGCTGGCCTACAATAAAGATTTGCAGGAAGACAAAGAACCTTTGTTTGATACAGCGGATACGGTCAAGGTTTGCCTCAGGATTTTTACGGATATGATGAAGTCTGCGAAGTTTCTACCGATTGCGCAAAAAAATTTAGAAGCCAGCGGTTTTCTCACCGCAACGGATTTAGCAGATTATCTGGTATTAAAGGGAGTGGCGTTTCGTGAGGCTCATGAAATTACCGGAAAAACGGTGGCCTTCTGTTTGGAAAATGAAAAAACACTAATCGACCTTTCTCTGGCTCAACTTCGAAAAATATCCAAACGATTTGATAATGAAGTTTTCGACCACATTGCGCTCAAAAACTCGGTGGACAGAAAAAATATTTATGGAGGAACCGCAAAAAAACAGGTTCGTGCGCAAATCACCCGCCTGACTAAAAAGCTCAAATAGAAAGGTGAACGAAATGCGACGTACTTTTTTTTCCCTGCTAATTATTTTGTCTATCATTACCGCAGGTCCCATAGGTTGTGGTCATAAAGCCCCGCCCAAACCTCCCTCCGCCCCTCCCGAAGAAGCCAAGGTTTAACAAGACTACCCCCTTAGAAGAACAACAAAAATTCAGGGAATATTTAAACCTTTCAATCCAATGGATCGCATTAGCGAGGCAAAGGATAGAGCTGCTGTGCTTTGGCTTTGCTCATCAGAGGCCTCATTTATACTTGGGCAGATTAGAAAGAGAATTATATGCAATAAGTTTGCGTCAGCTCTATTTAAATTTACATTAATTGTTTATAATAATAATTAGGGTTTAAAAAAAATCTTTTTTTCACCCAAAAACGTATAGACATAAACAGTGCTTTTCGGAAATACTAAGGAAATTTTCTACTAATTATCAAGTTTGCTATGCAGAATATTTCGGTTATAAAAATTGTTTTGGCGGATGATCATGCGTTTCTTCGAGAAGGGATTGCAGGATACGTGGAACGAAAGTCCAAAGATATGGAGGTAGTGGGGCAGGCCTCAAATTGGAAAGAATTGATGAGAGTTTTAAGATCAAATATTCAATGTGATCTAGCCTTGCTAGACATAATGATGCCGAATGGCGATGGGTTGAATATGGTAAAAAATATCCGTGCCGAATTTCCAAATATAAAGTTGTTAATGTATTCAAGTTTGCCTGAAGAGGAATATGCCTTGCGCTTTATAAAGTCGGGAGCATCGGGTTTTATTTCAAAAGCGGACTCCATAAAAAATGTGCTCCGTTTTATTCGAGATGCTGTAAAGGATAAAATTGTGCTCAGTGAAAAATATAAACAGACGCTTGCGGGTATTAGAGCAAATAATTCTGACCCCATATCACCTGTTGAAAACTTGACTGATAGGGAATTTCAGGTTCTGGTTCAATTGGGTTCAGGGAAATCACCTTCAGAAGTAGCTGAATTGCTGCATTTAAGTCCCAGGACAGTTAGTACGCATCGCAATAATATTTTGAGAAAAATGAATTGGAAAAACAATGCGGAAATGATGTTTTATGTTATTAAAAATGGAATGGCAGATTTGAATTAACCTTAATAGACCCATTATCAGTATTTCTTCGCAGAATTTCCTTTCCCCATCACCAGTTTCACTACCCACCTTTTAGTCAAACTATTCAAAGCTCTAGTTCTATTTACCTGAAAATTTCATCCATTTTACTATTCCAATAATTATTAACATGCGGAATAATTGGCTACCGGAAACTATAGAGGTTAAATCCAAAGGAGGCTGTGTTGGGAACTATTTCTAAAGGCGAGGCTTTATTCGCAATCGCGGGAATTCTTTTTCTAATCTTTATTTTGGCTATGAGGTAAATCTATAAAAATTCAAAACAATCAACTAAGAAATGTTGGGAAATGACAAAAGTTTTTAATTTAGTTTGCAAGGAGTGCTTTGAATCTACCAGACATTCAGTAGTTATTCCATATGGTCAGAAATTTAATGAAGAGCCATTAGATTTCTGTAGTTTTTGTAGTAAGTGCCAATCATTTACTTCGTTGATATTTAAACCTGAAGTATTCCGGCAAGGTTCTCAAACTTTAATGGAGAACAAGTCGGGATTAATAAAAACATCAACTAGGCGGAAAGGATCATCAGGTATGCATTATTCGATTGTTAGGAGTGGAGACGTTATTTTTAATGAGGGAGATTTAAGCGACAAAATTTATATAATTAAAGTAGGCCAATTTTCAATTTCAAAATTGAGCTCCTCAGGAAAAAAAGAAGTGTTGGATATTTTAAGTGATAATGACATTTTTGGTGAAATTGGTGTGATCACCGGAACCCCCAGATCTGCAACAGTAACGGCCCTGGAGCCCGAGGAACTATATTTTATTACGAAAGAACAATTCGAAACATTTTTAATTGAAAAACCAGAATTTTTACGTCCGTTCTTTTTAGCCATGGCTGATCGATTAAAAGGAAAACCTCCGGTAATCGATTCCTCCTTAGTGTTTACCAAAATCAAAAAACAAATTGAACCATCGACTAAATAATATTTAAACCGGATCCATAAATTCTAAAACAAATTGGGAAAACAAGCCGAGAGTTAAAAATATGTGCTTAACCTAAAAACCAAATTTTGGTGAAAGTGGCCGCATTTTATATCCGTTATTCATTGAGTGTTCGCTCCGAATCATAGCCCCGGGTTCTTATAGTCCGCCCTGCAACAAAGATCACCGTATCCTGATTTAAATAATCCGAAAAAATGCCCTGGAATTGAGCCGTTATTCAAAAGGCTGGACGATCATTTTTGAGGCTACAGGCCTCTTCTGGCAAGGTTGGCTCATAAGGTATTGTTTTTATTGATTTTATAGATTCATTTGTGGTCGCCTTTATGGTATATTGCATTCCTGTTTTGTTAATTAAAGACATATAAGGGAATTGAAATGAATAAAGATCAAGTTGCGATTTATCTGAACGAGCACCCGGAATTTTTTAATGAATACCCCGAGCTTTTAAGAAAGATAAAAGAAATAGAAGAAGAAGATCTCCCTATTGAGCCGATGAGCACGTTGAGCCTCGCCGACCGTATCATTAAGCGTGTGCATGATGATAAGGAACATCTAAAAAGCAAACTTGAATGGTTATTCGAAATTTCCCGCGCAAATGAAAAAATTCAAGATCACTTATTCGAAATAGAGCAATTGGTTTTGACCAGTACCAATCTCGATCAGATGGTCAATCAGTTGAGAAAAGAAATTCCAAATCGCTTTGGTATTCCCAGCGTTATTGTTTGTCTTGTTCAAGGTTCCGACCATTTTATGGAAGATCGGTTGCGCGCACGCTATCGCGGCGAACTCGATGAGACTGTTAAGTTTATAAGTAAAGATACCGCTTCCAGCTGGTTTGATGGAAACCCCAAGCCTGTCTTGCGCGGTGAAATTGAAACCTCTGAAGTGTTCGGTCCACCCAGTGACGAAGACTCAATAAAATCTGAAGCTCTCATTCCCATAGTGGCTCAGGAAACTTTGGTAGGGGTCATAGCCTTCGGCAGCCCCAAGGCTTTTCATTTTCATGAGGGACTCGGTACTGAGTTTCTAGAGCGCATGGCAGACAAAGTTGCCATCTCCATCAACAACATCCTCCTCATCGACCAACTCAAAGACCAACTCGTCCACTAGGGGCGAGGCGCCACTGGCTAGGGGACTGTGCCCGTAAAGCTGACAGAGGCCATTGCGCTTTTGACCGTAGTTTTAAAATATTTCCTGCCCACTTACGTTTAACCTTGCGCCTTTTGCTATAGGTTCGCAAACATTTTTTCAAGGCGTAGCCTTGCGCCCTTTATAAGAATCCGTTAGAATTTCCATTCCATTAAAGAAAATTTGTCGATCTAATTCATCATAACGGGAGTGATTTATGTCAGAAGAAATAATAAAAAATCTAGGACCTCTTGCGGCTTTGGCAGGTAAATGGGAAGGGGACAAGGGCGATGACATTGCTCCCGATGACGATAGAACGGAAACGGAAAATAATAAATTTCGCGAGGAAATGATATTCGAACCCATGGGCCCGGTTAACAACCACGAACAAACTTTATATGGGTTGCGATACTCTTTAACTGCCTGGCGCATAGGCGCCGCCGATGCTTTTCATGAAGACCGAGGTTACTGGCTTTGGGACGCGAAAAACAAACAAGCCATGCGTTGCACTATCGTTCCGCGTGGAGTTTCTATTATTGCCGGCGGAACTGTGGAACCTGATGCGAAAGAATTTGATCTGGCTGCGGATGTGGGATCAGACACCTATGGAATCTGTTCCAACAAATTTCTCGATGAGGAATTCAAAACGGTTCGCTTTGAAATGAAAATTACCATTCATAGTAATGATAGTTTCAGCTACGATCAGGACACGCAACTGCAGATCAAAGGCAATCCCAACCTGTTCCACCACACCGATAAAAACACACTCAAAAGAGTGAGTTGATGAGGACAGTATTTTCCTTAAAAAACTTATGAAAATAAAACTCATAATGTTTATACAATTGTTTCTCTTTGTAAGTTTTTTGCCTTTGGCACATTCTCAATCTATTTATGAGGTAAAAACAAAAAATGGAAAAATTGCTCAAATACAAGTTTCTTACGGATTATTAGAACCCGTAAAAGAATCAAATATTTTAAAAAGAAAGCAGTTATCAAAAGACGACACCTATGTTGAGGGTGTGGGAGGGACTTTTCAAATTATTCCTACTATAAAAATCCCATTTGGAAAAAAATTTGGAATTCATTGGGAGGTTTTAAATGGCGATTCTAGTGATAGCATTCCAATGAGGTTTGAATATATACACTCCGAAAATAAACAAGTTTTTCCCTTTGAGTTTCCTGTCAAAGCTGGATACGGAGAATTTTTTGTAAATCAGGAAGAAAAAGATGAGCCGGGTAAAAAAACAATATCCATGTTTCAAGGCGATAAATTGATCACTTCCAAAACATTTGATGTTTATAAGTGAAGTCTTTTCGGAATGTGTTTCATTCTACCCCTCAAGCCTTTGAAAAATGGCCATTCAAAATACGAAAGAAATTGATTTAATAAGCCATTCTCCCGAAACAGGAGTGGTCCGTCTTGTGATGATTGAAGACAGACCCTGGGATGGTAATGGAGAGAGATTGTTCGAATTACAGGAAAAGCTAAATAATTATCTAGCGTTTGCCTGTGACGGGGAATTTGAAAAAAAATATCCTGAATATAAAGACAGTCCTTTGATAATTGAATTGATGGCGGTGCAACAGCCCGATGAAGGTGCGGCTCACTTTCTTGAACATGCCAGGGAGTATATAAATAAGGAAGGAATCGAGTTTGCGTTCACATTATTAGACCCAGGCGAGCTTTAATTCCATAATCTCATTAATTTAACTATCCCACGGTTTTTCAAGGTAAAAGGGAACCCGTCTGAGATAGGCCCCACTAAAATCCCCTTTATCCCCCTTTGTCAGTGGGAATTATTTCCATCTGCCCCCACGGCGAGTGGGGCTTGACTGGAGGCCCAAACTCGTTGATACTAAAGCATCACCAGCCGGTATCACATTGAAACTTCTATAATGGATAGATATTTTTTATATGTTACGTAAAGCAAAAATTGAAGACGCTCATGCCATCCAGAACCTGATCTGTTTTTATTCTGAAGACGGTAAAATGCTATTCCGTTCTTTAGAGGATATTGAGAAAAACATTAATGATTTTCGGGTCTATGAAAATTCGGGCGAGGTCATTGGTATTTGTAACCTCAAATTTGGATGGGACAGGCTGGTCGAAATCCGGTCACTGGGTGTCGATCCACGTTATCACCGGCAGGGAATCGCTACGCAAATGGTTCGAGATAGTGTTGAGCAGGCTTTACTAAATCAAGATTGTGATACGGTGTTTGTTCTAACTTACGCGATCCTTTTATTCGAGAAACTGGGATTCCAAATCATAGATAAAGTAAATTTACCTCAAAAAGTCTGGAACGATTGCCAGCAATGTCTGCATCAGGACAATTGCGATGAGACCGCGATGAGTTTTTCCTTGCTGCCTTTTAGAAAATCGGCAGAGCCAGTTGTAAGCGATACTAATAATGATGAACTCCTTATCCCGCAATAAACGGAGGGTTGAGTTATGTTAGGTCCTACTTTTAGTGCTTTAAGCGGATTGAATAACGCATCCAAACGGTTGCAGAACAGTGCCAATAATCTCGCCAATGTACAGACTTCCGGATTCAAAAAAAGCGATGTAAACAGTGTCGAAAGTAAAACTGGCGGCACGCGTGTAAACTCAATCTCCAAGGTCAACACCCAAGGCGGTTTGATACCTACTAACAACCCTTTAGACCTTGCTATCAACGGCAATGGTTTTTTTCAAGTTGCCAATCCTAATGGCGGCACGAGTTTTACCCGTTCAGGAAGTTTCAATTTGAACGGTGCCGGCCAAGTGGTCGATTCCAGTGGCAATGCCCTTATCCCCGAGATCAATGTTCCGGCAGGTAATAATGGAATCAGTGTCGGGTCTAACGGTCAGGTTTCTGCACAGACTCCAGCCGGACTCGAAGTAGCGGGTCAGATTCAGCTTGCGAATTTTAATAATCCGTCAGGACTGAGCGCAGCGGGTGGAAATCTGTTGAACGAGTCGGCCGCATCGGGTGCACCGGTTGCGGGCAATCCGGGCGAGGGTGCTTTAGGGTCTGTCCTCTCGGGCTTTCTCGAGGGTTCCAATGTTGATATTGCAGAGGAAATGGTCGACCAGATTATAGCCAAGGCGGCATTTAAAGCCAATATCAATGTTATCAAGGCCAACGATGAAATGATCGGCTCATTGCTCGACATCAAGTCATAAAAAAATTCTCTTTGCGATAAACCTGTTGTATCCTTACCGAAATTTTTTACATTTCACTTAAATATATAAATGGAAGATTACCTTGTGACGGTGGAGCAGTTTGTTCTATCCCTTAAGGAATCCGGTCTCACTCTTTCAGCAACGGATTACGATCTCATTCAGCAATGGGAGAACCGTGGCATACCGGCGCATGTGGTGTGTCGGGGGATTGAAACCGGGTTTGTTGAGTTTGAGCGGACGAACCCACGGCAGCCCACACGAGTTAGTTTGAGCTATTTAAAAGTTTTTATTGAAGAAGAAATCGAACGCGGATGAAACAAGAAATAAAACAAGCTATCGATTGCGGTCGTTGCCGCGATAAAAAATATGTTTTCGTAAACCAAAAGGGAAAAGTGCAGGCCGAGGCCTGTTCCTGCGCTGAGTGCAAGCTTTGCGAAGGCCGCCGCAGAATTTTTGAAGAAACCCCTGAGGGAATTTCAAAGATAAGAGAATGCCAATGCAGCGAACTTTTTAAAAGGATGGCCTTGTTCAATCAGGCCGCTGTTCCGGGCAAGTTTGTTCACGAAGACTTCGGTTCTTACTCAGTGGACCCACCACAGCACAGGACTCAAAAAAATGCTCGTTTAATTTCTGAAAAATTTATTAAAGATTATGTCGATAAAAAGGCTGGATTCCACAGGGAAAATTACAGTCAGGGTTTGATTTATATGGGTGCACCCGGTCTTGGAAAAACCCATTTGGTTATCTCTGTTATTAAAGAACTGGTCATGCAGCATGGGGTGGAATGCAAGTTCGTCGATTTTTTTGAATTGCTGAGAGATATTCGCCACGGTTATGGCGAAGACATATCTGAAAAGGATTTTATTGATCCTTATGTTGGAGTGCAGGTGCTGGTGATCGATGAGTTAGCTAAAGGTCGCAATACGGATTGGGAACTGACTATTCTCGATCATTTCATCTCCACCCGCTATAACGATGACGATAAGGTGACACTGGTCACCACAAACTTCAGCGATAAGCTGGAAAACCCGGTGGCGCCTGCAAGCCGAAATGACAAACAAGGTTTATCGAATGCCTATTCGCGTTTTACCCTTGAAGAAAAAGTTGGTGCTCGCATCCACTCCCGCCTGATGGAAATGTGCAAGAAAGTAAATCTCGAAGGCAAAGACTACCGCCGGTAGAAATTTTACGTTACCCTTATTAAATTAATTCTGCGCGTATCTTTTTTTAAACTCTTCTGCAGCTGCTTTTCTGCTGGCTTTTTCATCGCTAGACATTTTTCCTAAAAACCATTTGTGCTCTTCTTTATTTAAAATGGTATCCAGTTCTTTAAGCACTTCTTTGGCGGTCGCAGCACTCTCACCTTTTTTATGAATAGCTTTTTCACATGCTTCTTTCACTTGTGGCACAAAGTGAATATAAAACCTTTCGGCGACCTCAAAGAACCCATGCCATTGCGTATAATCCGGTGCCATCATTGAGGCTCCATGGCGTGCCCTTCTGCCTTCGTGATGCCAGAGGTAGAAATAGGTCCACTCCAGTTCCTCATCAAAAGCAGTTGGGGTTAATACTCCTCCGGCTTTCATCATTTTGATAATTTTTGTGGAAGGGATTCCGTATTTTTCATTGTACAGATTAATGGCAGAATCGAACTGAATATAAAATCCATCCACATATTTATCAGAATGGCATTTACTGCACACATTCTTCATATTTTTTCGACGTTGTTCCCAGGACTCTACGGCTTTTCCCGCTTTGATTGCTTGGGCATCAATTTTTTCTGAAATAGGGGGACGCAGATTCCAGGATATACGTCTACCTACATCATGCGTTACGTTTTGTTCCTGGGTTGCGCTCATGTGGCAAGTTGCGCAGGTAGGAGCGGCAGTATATTCTATGCCGACACGCCAGGGTTGCATATCCAATTTCATGTATTCCTTAAAAGCTTTGAAAGCGATGCCATGTTTGGATGCTTCATAAATTTCTTTTTGTGGATGGTCAGGTCCCATATGACATTTTCCGCAACTGTCGGGCTGGCGAGCCACCACGGGAGAAAATGTATGACGGGAATGACAGGCGGTACAGGAGCCCTTACTGCCATCAGGATTGATCCGACCTATTCCTGTATTGGGCCAGGTGTCTGGTGTAGGTCTACCATCTTTTCCAATTTTCACGACCGACCCGTGACATTGCCAGCAGCCATTGATAGCCACTGGCGAACTGCCTCCCAGCCCAAGTCGTGCGGTATTTCCTTCCACAACTTCTGCAAGAACA
>JABJCF010000047.1 GCA_018665625.1 Nitrospina sp.
AATCCCTCGCGCCTCGAAGAAATAGAAGACCGAATGGCAGAAATTAATGGATTAAAACGCAAGTATGGTGGAGATATAGATTCAATTTTGAGTCAACGTGATAAAATTGCTGAAGAGCTAGACACTCTTTCTAATTTTCAAGAAAATATAGAAAATATTCAAAAATGTATTAATTCGCATCAGATAGTTTTGGCTAAAGACTCTGTAACCTTAGCAGGTAAAAGAGAAAAAACAGCAAGCGTATTTAAAAAAAATGTAGAGAAAGAACTTTGTGATCTTGGAATGAAAGATGTTAAACTAGAAGTACAGTTTAATTATGAAAAAGATGATTCAAGTTTTGTTGCCTACCATAAGCAGAAAGTAAAAATCAATTCAACAGGGATTGGTGTGATAGAATTTTTGTTTTCTCCGAATCCAGGTGAAGACCTTAAACCACTTGTTAAGGTAGCTTCAGGGGGAGAACTTTCACGACTTATGCTAGCGTTAAAGTCCAATCTAAATAAGCAAGATGTTATACCCGTAATGGTCTTCGACGAAGTCGACACAGGAATAGGCGGAAAAATTGCTGAAGTAGTAGGAAATAAATTAAAGAAAATCGCTACCGAAAAGCAAGTCTTTTGTATTACTCATTTACCGCAAATTGCTAGCAAGGCGGGTTCACATTTTATGGTATTTAAAACGGTGAAGGATAAAAGAACCCATTCTAGTATCCGTCAACTTTCAGAACAAGAAAGGGTTGAAGAAATTGCAAGAATGTCTAGTGGAGAAAAAATTACGGAAACTACACTAAAACATGCGCGTGAAATGATTCAACCTTGAGAATTAGTTCTCCCTAAATTAATTTTTAGAAAGTAAAAATCTATATGACTAAAACCAATACGTCTTTGATTATGTCGAGTTTTATATTGTTTAAAATAAAAAGGGCTAAGCTTTTGAGTAAATCTCACCGCCTTTTTCTTTAAAGGATTTTGACATTTCTTTCATCCCTTCATCTAGCGCCTTTGCTTCTCCCATACCTTTTTGTTCGGCGTAGTCGCGCACGTCTTGCGTGATTTTCATCGAACAAAAATGAGGACCGCACATGGAACAGAAATGTGCAACTTTGGCAGAATCTTTTGGCAAGGTTTCATCATGAAACTGTAACGCCTTTTCTGGATCAAGAGATAGATTGAATTGGTCTTCCCAGCGAAACTCGAACCGAGCTTTACTCAAAGCATCGTCACGCACTCTTGCTCCAGGATGGCCTTTAGCAAGATCTGCCGCGTGTGCAGCGATCTTGTATGTTATAACGCCTTCTTTTACGTCTTCTCGGTTAGGTAGTCCAAGGTGTTCTTTGGGAGTGACGTAGCACAGCATAGCGGTACCATACCAGCCGATCATTGCCGCGCCGATACCACTGGTGATGTGATCATAACCCGGCGCGATGTCCGTTGTCAGCGGTCCTAATGTGTAGAAAGGGGCTTCACCACAAACTTTCAATTGTTTTTCCATGTTTTCTTTGATCATGTGCATAGGCACATGACCGGGGCCTTCGATCATAGTCTGCACTTCGTGTTTCCACGCGATCTTTGTCAATTCACCAAGGGTTTCCAATTCTGCAAATTGAGCTTCATCGTTGGCATCAGCAGTGGAACCTGGGCGTAATCCATCGCCAAGAGAAAACGAGACATCGTAGGATTTTAGAATTTCGCAAATTTTTTCAAAATTTGTATATAGAAAGTTTTCTTTATGATACGTAAGGCACCATTTTGCCATGATTGCACCACCGCGTGAAACGATCCCAGTTACTCGTTTTGCGGTCATCGGCACAT
Source organism: Nitrospina sp. (assembly GCA_018665625.1). The sequence goes on from JABJCF010000047.1 coordinate 1,812, forward strand.
AGCGCAATAATACTCCGGCATGAATAGTGAAATAGTCTACGCCCTGCTCACATTGTTCGATCAGAGTATCGCGGTAGATTTCCCATGTGAGGTCTTCTATTTTGCCATCGACTTTTTCCAATGCCTGATAGATGGGCACAGTACCTATGGGAACCGGTGAGTTGCGCAAGATCCACTCACGAGTGGTGTGGATATTTTTCCCGGTTGAAAGATCCATAACATTGTCGGCTCCGCATCGTGATGACCAGACCATTTTTTCAACCTCTTCTTCGATGGAGGAACTAACTGCTGAGTTACCGATGTTAGAATTAATCTTTACAAGAAAATTTCGCCCGATGATCATTGGCTCCGATTCGGGGTGGTTGATATTAGCTGGAATGATGGCTCGACCTCTTGCTACTTCATCGCGGACAAATTCGGGAGTGATTTCGTTCTGAAGGTTGGCTCCAAAGGAGTTTCCCTTTAGGCGGTTTTCCCGCTCAGCATCTTCCATCCATTGTTTACGTTTTTGGTTTTCGCGGATGGCGATAAACTCCATTTCTGGAGTGATGATTCCCTTTTTGGCGTAATGCATTTGCGTTACATTCTGCCCCGTTTTAGCACGTAGAACCTGGGCGCGTGTTTTTGGAAACCGTTCTGTGTTAGGGTTTTCACCATCTCTATAGCCGTCATCTTTAGGCATAATCGTTCGCGTATCGTAAT
>JABJCF010000441.1 GCA_018665625.1 Nitrospina sp.
CGTTAACTTATTTCTTCACTATACTTTATTAATAGCACTAATTACTATTGAAATACTAAATAGGGCATCGAGTTAGCAGAATGTGTACCATTTAAGTTAAAAAGCTAAGAGATACTTTCTGCTAAACTTTCCTCATGCTTAGCCCTTCTTTCCTCTAACTTACGCGAGCATTCAACAAGGTTCACTATGCTCTGACATCAGTGGGGACTTTACGTGACAATTGGGACACCTGAGAAACTTTAGGTAAACTATTGGGAAGAAAGTGGGTAACGAGCACAACCAAGAGAATGCATTACGAGATTAAAAGACAAAAGCTGCTACCGATTTCTTCAAACAACAACCAGTTACTATAAAAATGCTTCCCCTTGCAAAGTAACCTTGCTATGTCATAACAAAATAAGCTCTACCGAGTCTCTTTTATACTGTTACTTTTTAGCGTGGGGAAAAGAAGAGGAGCCTGTAGGTTAGGTATGGTTACCTTCTTAAATCGAAATCAGGTTGCCAATTAATTTTTGGTTGTAGAACACTGAACAAATTAAAACCATTTTTCAAGACGGTCCAGAGCCACCCAAAAACCTTCGCCACCATTTTTATGTCCTTGCCAAATTTCCGGGATGAACCCAGCATTAGGAGCTAATGCATTCAATTGTTCCCCTAGTAAAGCAAAGTCTACCTCGCCGTCACCAATTTGCAAACCTTCTCCATCTACTCCGCCCGCATCTACAATATGAAATAGAGCAGAATTAGGGCCTACTGTTTCTATAAATTTTTTAAAAGACCATTTGTAGTGATTGCATGACAATTTGGAATGCGAGATGTCCAAACAAACTCGATAATTGTTTTTCTGACAAAAATCTGAAATTTCATTTGGCTCCATAAACAAGTTTTGAAACCGCTGCCCTCCAAAATGCCAGGGGAAAGGAGGCATCGTCTGAGGAATTAACTCCACTCCCTCCTGATCCAACTTCGACAGACTTTCCAATGCAAGATCATAAAGTTTTTGTCGTTCTGAGACTGGTAAAACAGAGTTTTGAGAATGCCCGCCAACATTTACTACAATGAGCGGGCGCTCCATTTTTTTGAAAAACTTTTTCAACTTTAAGGTCGTTTGAATAACCCTTTGAACCTCTTCAATCGATCGGGCCCGATAACTTTCATCTAACGAACAAAGGTCCAGTATATGATCGTTGGCAAATAGCTCGGGGCAATGAACTGTAAATTCTAAATCAAAATTTTCATTGAATAGCTTTTCCAGATCCACTTCCATATCCTTGTAGCTAAGATGAAATTCTACGAAGTTAAGGTTACTCAATTTAGATAGCTTTGAAAAATCATGATATCGAACAGGGATGCCGAAGGGCCGTTGAAAATTAAATTTGCGTGGCCCTACGGAGTGAGGTTTGAGATCTGAAATAAAAAAAACGTCCCCCTCTTCCATGTCTCTTGGAGAACATATTCCTAAAAGCTGATCAATCTTATTGGGAGGGATACCTTGCCCAGGACTCATCACCTTAATATCATCATTTAAAATAGTTTCCCCTTTTTTCAATGGACGATTTGCATAGAGGCTTTTGCCAAGAACCTCTCGGTTCATTAATTCCCCCTGCGTGAGTTTTCTCTCGTGACGGTGACCCAGAGATTCTTCGACTTCTCGAACTCCTTTAACCATAAGGGTAAACTCGTCTGGCAAAAGGCTCACTCGATGATCATTGCCTTCCATATTTTTGTCTAGTGTAAAATGCCTTTCGACTACCTTTGCCCCCCTTGCAACAGCGGCTAGGCAAACGTTAATTCCACGCTCATGACCAGAATAACCAACCGGACAACGACCCATTTCTCGAAGGTGGTCCATGTATTCCAAGTTGACATCTTTTATGGGTGTGGGATAAGTGGAATTGCAATGCAATAAAACGAATTGCGCATGATGTTCCTGAAGCAAAGAAACTGATTGCTGAACCTCAGCTTCGGTGGACATCCCCGTGGAACAAAGCAAAGGCTTTCCTGTTTGAATTAAGGCGCGAAGCAAGTCATGGTTCGTAAAATCTGCGGAGGCAATTTTATAGGCAGGAAGACCATATTGTTCAAGTTTTTTCAAACTCACTTTATCAGAAGGAGTACAAAGCGGAAGAATCCCTCTACTTTCACAGTAATCAAATATTTCAAAAAACTCGTCGTCTTTTAGCTGGAAGCGGCTGAGCAAATCAAGTGTGTATTGGGCGCCAAGATCCGCAGAAGGGTCATCAGCCTTTCCCTGGTTGCTATAAAGATTTTTCATGCTACGCATTTGAAATTTGGCACAATCAGCCCCGGATAGAATAACTTCATCCACTAATTGCTTGGCTAATTCCAAACTGCCATTGTGATTATTTCCAATTTCCGCAATGATGAAGGCAGGCGCGTCTGCGTCTATGATACAACTCGCTATTTCGATTTTTTCGTTGCCGCGTAAGGCGATGGCCACCAATCGGTCCTGGTGATCCAATATGGGAAGATATTCTACTCTGCGGGTGAATCGATTTACGTAGGTTTCAGGGTCTTCGTCTATTCGGCCGCTCACAAAAACCTTGTTACTGACTTCTAATACCCGCTTGTTCAGATCGACCTCCTTGCTCTCTACCAACCAGCGGCGCAAATCTCCATCGCTTAACACACCTTCTAAAACGCCATTTTCTTTTACTGAGAAAATGATGCGAGATTTGTTCTCACTTATTTTCTCAAGCGCCTGAAGAAGTGGATCTTCATAAAATACGATGTATTTGGAAATGTTTCTTTCTATAATCATTTAATAATCTTGATGTTGGGGTCTTTGCGGAAAAAAATGACCTGAAAAATTAATTTTCGATCTCTTTGATGCAAGTTATTAGAAGAATTTTATGCGGAATCCAACCAAGTTTAAAGAGAGAAACCATCATCTACAATAATATTTTGTCCGGTTATATGTGTCGAAAGATCTGACAGAAGAAAAATAATAGTACCTGCCACATCTTCGCCATCTAACATACCCTTTGTGTTGCATTGGGCATTATATCTTTCAACAAATTTTTGCGGCTGATTGTCGAAAACTCCTCCAGGGCTTATACAGTTTACCCGAACACCTTTCCCTTTAAAATACTGTGCAAGATAACGGGTCATTTGAATGATAGCCGCTTTAGCTGTGACGTACTCTATTTCTTTGGTCATTCGAGTGTCTTGGTATATCTCAAATCTTGGAGTCATGAAGCCATATATGGAAGAACAGTTGATTATCGAACATCCATCCTGTGAGGTTAATAATGACAGGGCTTTTTGGCATACAAGGAACGCGCCCCCCAAGTGGCTACCTACATTCTCAAGAAATGATGGATAAGTAACATCCTCAAATTTGGCTCCAAAAAATTCATTTCTAGGAAAGGACAGATTGATAACCCCATTACATTCACCATGACGTTTTAGAATGTCTCTAAAAAACTGCTCTACAGATTTGGGATCATTCACATCCACCGTGGCAACATCAATTTTTTTAAGCTCTTTTCCTGAAAGTTTATCTTGGAGGGATGATGCAATTTTTCCTGAACGGCTACCGGATACTATTGTTCCACCGTGCCCAACAATTGCGGTTATAACCTCTTTTCCTATCAATCCATTACCCCCTATAACGGCAATGGTTTTACCCTCTAAGAGCATACTTTTCCTGTTTAAGTATTATTTAAGGTATTGATAGAGTTTTTTTTGATCGCAACGCTCCTGGCATTTGTGGCCTTTGGGGAAATCTCCAGTAATATGCATTCTCCGAAGGTTTTTGTAAGGCTCATCATTCCAGATCTCTTCCAGAGTTCGTTCTTTTACATTCCCAAGCACCATTTCAGTATCATAGTCCTGAGTGCAAGGAACCACGGACCCATCTGCCATCACAGTGAGAGAGGTCCAAGGATATTCGCAATATTGAGATTCATAATGCGAGCGATTCTCCATCGCCTCATCCTCTTCAAGAAGCCATCGATTGTCTTGACTCTTGACGTATGCAAAAACATCTTTATCTTTCCACAGTTCCATAAACCTGGAATGCATTTTTCGGGAAGTAGTGTCTTCTGAGAGAGCGATCATCGTCGGGACGAGCAGAGTTTTATAGCCCTGCTCTTTTTTAAGATCAATAATATCTAAAATAGTACGGTAAGAGGCATCAAAATTGTTTTGGCTTCCACGAATTCTTTTTTGCCATTCGTCATCCAAGGCATCGATGGAAAACTTGAAGACCGTAAGTCCTGCATCCATAACCTCTTTTGCCCGCTCTACTGTAAGGTTTGCTGGAACGCACGAAAAATATGTTGGTATGCCTCGGTCTGCACACACTTTGATTCTTTCAACAATCTTTTTATCAAGTAAAGGTTCTCCGTAGCCATGCAAAATGACGCAACGACTCACCACTCGAAAATAAAAAGTATTCTCACTTGGCTCATTTTCATTCAGCCCATATTCACTTTCGATGAAATCCCAAAATTTCTCTAAATCCTGATTTGAGTGAGGTTGGATTTGGTCAACAACTTTAAGGAAGGTGCTGTCATCGATCCAGATATTTTTTCGCGTCATGAGCTCAGTACGAGGGCACATGATGCATTTCATATTGCAGTAGTTGGTAGTTTCAATATTGAAGACTTTGGGTTTTTTAGTCCTCAAAGCATCTAATTCCTTTTCGATTTCGGCAGCGTCCGAAAGAAAAAAATCACCCGCCACGATCTTATTTTTATGTGATGTTACGCTCTGGAAGAAATCGATATCAAACATGATTGGATCCGCAGGGTTTGGAAGAAAGTTTTTTGCCCATTTCCTATTCCGCTAACTCA
>JABJCF010000005.1 GCA_018665625.1 Nitrospina sp.
AAAGTAAATGAATGCTGTCAAGGCACCCAATTCCAGCGCAGCAGCAGCGATATTTGTGTAATGATCTGAAATGCGTGAAAGTTCATTTGTAACAACCCGAATGTATTTGCAACGTTCAGTAATTTCAATATCACATAACTTTTCCACAGCAAGAGCAAACCCAATATTGTTCATAATTGCCGAACAATAGTTCAAACGGTCTGTGTATGGGAATACGTTTGAATAGGTAACACTCTCGCACATTTTTTCAAACCCGCGATGCAAATACCCAATTTCCACATCCAGAGTAACAACTGTTTCCCCGTCCAGGGTCAGCAAGAATTTTACGGTGCCGTGAGTCGCCGGATGCGACGGACCCATGTTGAGCACCATATGGTCAGTGTGTAGATTTTCTTTTAAGTCAGTCATAGTTTGAAATTAGTTAGTGTGCGTTAGCTGGATTTAGATACCTTAACTTGTATTAAACCTTGTTCACCATTTCTTAAATCATTGACAGGAACTTCTGGCCAGTTTTTAGGAACATAAACCATGCCCTTACTGGTTACTTTTGTCGTTTTAATTTTTACTTGTACCTTGCTACTGGAGGACTCTATGACAACTTGATCTCCAGAAGAAACTCCCAATCCTTTTGCGTCATCTGGGTGGATTTCTGCGATACATTCCGGCCCAATTTCAACCAAAGCCTTAGCGTGCTGACTGTAATTTCCAATGTGGAACATATGGTTGTTGGTTTGGAGTGTAAAGGGATAGTTTGTCTGAGTTTCCACCGATCCATTCACTGCAGGATTTATTTTTAATGCGGGTTTTTTACTTGATGTCGCAGGCACCCACTGTTTGGATTGGTCACCAGGAAAAGCTCCCTTGTAGATCGGGGCCGCTTGCTCAATTTCCTGTTGGATTTCTGAAAGAGCAGAGGGATTAAAAGGTTTTCCCAAAACTTCTGCCAATTCAATCAGAATATCGAAATCCGGTTTGGATGTTCCTTGGGGTAGCACGGCAGATGCAACACCTTGTATATGTCTGGACATGTTTGTGTAGGTTCCATCTTTTTCTGCATACGTGGAAGAGGGCAGTACAAGATCGGCCATTCGTGCGGTTTCTGTCATAAAGACATCTGTGACAATTAAAAATGGAACCGTTTTCAGAGCCTCTTTTACTAACTGAGGTTTGTAATATGTACCTACAGGATCTTCACCAGCTATATAGAGAAATTTGGTTGTCCCATCTTTACAGCTTTCAAACATATCAGGATTCGTTTTTCCAGAAGGTTGATAACCTGGTAAAAACTCGGGGGTCAGCCCCATATCATTTACACCCTGAGAATTACAATGCTCTCTCGGTGGGTAGATGCTCACACTTCCTGTACTGCCATAATTAACAAGCGTGCAAAGATTGAGAAGGGCGTTCAAAACTTCTTCCCCTTGTCCCGTATCAAGTACATCGTTGCCAATCAGAACGAATCGGTCTGCATCACGTGCAAACCTTTCAGCCGCGCGAGTAAGAACATCATCCGGGAGGCCTGTAAGTTTTTCTGTGTTATCGGCTGTGTAGTTAGATAGAGATTGAACGAGTCCATCATAATTGTCTATTGAGGATTTCGCCTTATTAACGTCAATTAAGCCGTTATCAATTATGATTTTTGAAAGCCTTGAGGCTACCGCCACATCCGACCCATGTTTGAATGTTAAGCGAACATCAACTTTAGCTTCACTTTCAAAAACAACCCGCCTTGGATTTGCAATTAGAATATCTGTGTTATTAAAGACCGTGCCGAACCGCACTGAATTGCCGCCAACCGGGTATTCTGAGGGAAGGTCTGAATTGAATACCAGCACCACATCCGCTTCCTGCAATTTTGTAATAGGTTGTGATGGTATGCCATTATCAAAACAATCCAACATGAACCTGTTTAAATAGGGAGCTCTGATGTTAGCGAGGTTGTTTACATGATTGGAACCTAGAGCACCGCGATATAATTTCTGTAACAGGTAGTTTTCTTCGTTGGTCAGTTTTTCGGAACCAATAGCAGCGAGACTGTCAGGGCCACTACGGTTAACTGTTGCATTCATTCGATCGGCTATAGTGCGAAAAGCTTCATCCCAGGTCACTTCTTGAAAATCACCCCCCACATTCATTAAGGGGTTTTCAATCCGCTGATCGTTATGAATAATACCATGACCAAATCGGCCTTTTGCGCATAGGTTGCCTTCGTTAATTCCTGTGTTATAGCTTTCATCCGCTTCAATTCGAATGACCTCGCCTTTTTTTGTTTCGAGCTTTACTGTACATCCCCAAGAACAATAGTTGCAGGTAGATTGGGTATCGGTGAACATGGCCGCCAGTCCTCTGGCTCCTGATGTAAGATCCATCAATGCGCCTGTCGGGCATACCGTTATACATTGCCCACAGAATTCACAATCCAGCGGTTCATCATTAGCGGTTCCAATACCAACACTCATTCCACGTTTATGGAAATCTAAAGCCTGAACTCCCTGAATTTCATCGCAAGCCCTTACGCAAAGGCCGCACATGATGCAACGGTTCAGGTAGAATTCAATGATGGGATTTGTCTTGATGCTGGGTTCGTTTCGTCTTTGGGTTTCAAACCGCCCATCATAAAGTTGCAGCAAATCTGTGTTGTCCTGCAAAGGGCATACACCTGACTTGTCGCATATAGGACAATCCAGAGGATGTTCCACCAAAAGCATTTCTAAACATGCTTTATTGTAACGATCGGTTTCCTCTGTCGCTGTTTTGATTTCCATTCCTTCGGCCACAGGGTGTGTGCAGGAATAAACCAGTTCTTTCTTTCCATCGACAACGGTTTCCACCATGCAAGTGCGGCAGGCGGCAAAGGGTTTTAACTTGCGGTTGTAACAGAGATTTGAAACCTCAACGTCATTTTGCTTGCACACTTCAAGAACAACAGTTCCTTCTGGAACCGTGGTTTCCTGGCCATTAATTTTTACGTTGAGAACTTTCTTTTCAACGGTGCTCATCCTACCTCCTCTGTCACAGGCATTTCTTCCTCATCTTTTTTGTATTCTGAAAGTATATCGAATGTTTTTTCGGGGTCGATGGTGCCGTGAGTATCCTCACCTATGATTGCCATGGGGGCAGCACCGCAGTTTCCTAAACATGAAGCTGTTTGCAGGGTGAACAATTTAGAATCGTCTGTTTCTCCTGGCTTAATATGATATTTGTCGTTTATTTTATCGCCAATGATAGGAGCGCCCTTTACAAAGCATGCGGTCCCATAACATAATTTGATAATGTATTTTCCTGGCTCGGTAATTCTGAGTTGTGGATAAAAAGAGATGACCCCATATATTTCCGCTCGGGCAACATTAAAAAACTCCATCAATAATTCCACCGCCGGCTCAGGAAGAAACCGGTAGACATTTTGAACTTTATCCAAAGTTGGAATTAAGTGACCACGAGAATTATCTGGAAGTTTATTTAAGATTTCTTCCGTCGGAGCGAGATCAATCTCTTCTACTTCTTCTGTCGCAACAGGGTTGGTTTCCATCTATTAAGCCTCAAAAATATCAGTGCATTTCTGTGATAAATTTATCAGGAAAAATGCTACGGAATGGGAAAAAATAAAAGAATCGTCTTTATTTTTAGCAATATTATTTTCCCCCGGAATCCTGCTAAGAGGCCGAAGTATATAAGGTGGAAGGATTTACTGTCAACTTATTTATTAATAAAGAGTTTAGGCCTATAACCCTTTAATTTTACAGGAGAAATGGCGGGTCAAATGATAGGGCTTTTATCTACTTGGTTTGCCTGTGGGAATATCGATTTCAAACAGAAAAAAGCCCTTTTAAGGACGCCACCAAATTAGCGTTAAAAGAGCCACCAAGATGTTGGCAATATTTCTTAAGGAATTAGGATGATGTCTGATTCGGGTGGCGCAGCCTGGGTGAAGGTTTTTGCTTGATTAACGGCTTTCATTTCACTCTCTTTTGCCATCCGTGCAATTTTCTCGTGGGCTCCTGGGTGATTGCCATCCATTTGCAAGGCTTTGCGATATTGCATGAGGGCATCTTCCTTTCGTCCCAATTCACCATAAACCATGCCTAAACTATAGTAGGTATTGGCATTTTCTGGATTCAGTTGGACAGCCTTTTTCAAAATTGGCGCAGCTTCCAGATAACGTTTTTCGTCCATGAGAGCCCATCCCAGGCTAAACATGGCCTCTTTATGTTTTGGGTTTAGATCGAGCAGTGATTTATAAGTCTTAATAGCTTCAGGATAACGACTCAGAATCTCATAAATCATTCCAAGGTTCAAAAACCCATTTTGGAATTCAGGGTTTATTTGAATGGTTTGTTTGAAGGAGTTTATAGCTTTTACATAATCCTTTTGAAAGGTGTAAATCGTTCCCAAATTGTTATGTGCACTTATAAAATCAGGATAAATATTAATAGCACTCTTATATGCCTTAATGGCTTCCGCATAATTCCCTAGCTTTTGATAAGTTTCTCCTAAAAAATTAAAACCTTCAGATAGATCGGGTTGGAATTCAACGGCCATTTTTAAAGGTTCGAGGGCTTCTTTATAGCGACCTATATTAATTAAGCTCTGCCCAAGAAAATATTGTGCTTTAGAAAATTTTGGGTTACTTAAAACGGCTTTTTGCAAGTAGGGCAGGGCATCGTGGTTTTGACCCGTTTTTAATAAACTTTTGCCGAGTAGAAAATCTGTTTCGCCAAATCCTGGTTCAGTTTTATCAACACTTTTTAAGGATGGGATTGCTTCGAAATAATTTTCTAATACAGTATTGAACTTTCCTAAAAGATATATTGCTTTAAGGTAACCCGGTTTTAGCTGAATTGCTTTTCTTAGAGGTTGTAATCCCTCTTTTTCTCTTTTCAATTCACCATAGGTGTTTCCCAACTGATAATAGGTTTCTGCAAGGTTTGGGTTAATTCTTAAGGCGATATTAAATTCTGCCAAAGCTTCTTCGGGTAGATTGAGTTTGGCGTAGCTTCGGCCAAGCTTAGCATGTGCTTCTACATGGTCGGGATCTATGCGAATGACCTCTCTGAAGGCTTTTGCTGCCATCTGGTAGCGCTCGAAAGACTCATGGATTTCTCCCGTGTTATAGAATGCTTCGAGATTGTTCGGGTCGTATTTGATGGTATTGTTATAAAATTGCAGCGCATTTTTTGCTTCGCCGAGTTCCTGATAAAGCCAGGCAATATTAAACTGTGCTTCTGGGAAATCTTCATTCAATCGGATTGCTTCTTCAAATTTTTTGATGGCCTTTCTTTTTTTGTTAAACCTCGAATATGCGACTCCTGCTTTATAGTGGGCTACAGGATTTCTAAAGTCGATCCTTGCAAGCTCCAGATAAGGAGCAAGAGACTTTTCATGTTCTCCCATGTTTGCATATGCCAGACCCAGGTTGTCGTAAGCTTCAATTGATAGCGGATTGATAGCAATCGCATTTCTTAAGGGAGCAATGGCTTCGTCGCTTCTTTCTGCATTAATGTAAGCTTTGCCGATTCCTATATAAGCTTCATAGAAGTTTGGGCTAAGCCGCAAGGTGTCATGGTAAGCCTGCACTCCTTCGTTAAACATTTTCATGCCGACATAGCTGCGGCCTAATTGGAAAAAGGCATCTGGATAGATGGGAGTGATTTCGAGTGTTTTTTTGTACTCAACAATTGCCTGTCGGTGGTTGTCTAATGCAGCATAGACTTTTCCTAATGTGAAATGGGCGGCTACCATTCGCGGCTGAACTTTTAAGGCAATTTTTAGAGGTAACAGCGCATCGCCGTATCTCTCCAATTGGAAATAGCCCCAACCCAGACCAAATTGGGCCTCCGCATAATTTGGCCCCAGACGGGTTGCCTCGAGATAGGATTCAATAGATTTTTCGAACTGCCCCAGTTCTCCGTAGCTGGCACCCAAACCGTTGAAGGCAGCAGCAAAAAGAGGTTCCAATTCAATGGCTTTTTGATATTCCTGAATGGCTTTATCGTAGATGCCCATTGTGTGATAGGCTTGGCCAAGACCGAAATGAGGTGCGTAATCTCTAGGATCAGCCTTTGCTGCTCTTTTTAGTTTTTCTACCGGATCTTCCTGTGCCTCTATATCGTTAGATAAAAGAGGTACGAGTATTCCAAGCATAAGAAGATAGTTGAAAATTTTTTTCATA
>JABJCF010000442.1 GCA_018665625.1 Nitrospina sp.
CAGCACCTCATAGACTAATTCTTTTCTCTTTGAACTTTGAACGTTATACAGAACAGAAACAAAACCGCCTTTTCCTGCCGATTCCGCTCTTTCTAAAATAGTCTCTCTGGGAACTAATAAGTCTGAAAGGGATAAAGTCAAAAAGTCATGGGCCAGCGGTGCTCCCAATATTGAAGCACAAGCGTTTGCCGAGGTAACTCCCGGAATAATTTCAAAATCCAATTTAATTTCATTACTTTCCAATCTTTCTAAGGCAAGGCCTGCCAAAGCATAAACTCCAATATCCCCACTGGAAATCAAACTGACAGTTTTCCCATCTAAAGCTTTATTTATCGCCATATCTACACGTTCTATTTCCCCACCCCAAGGAGTAGCAATCTGGGGTTTATCTTTGATCAGGGTATGAATTAGATCCAGATACAACTGATGACCAATAACCACGTCACTATTCTTCAATGCTTCACTAGCACGCGGGACTATCAAATCCAGAGCTCCTGGACCAATGGAAACCAAATAAAGTTTCCCCATTAGGAGGGCCTCCGTTCCAAAATTTCCGAATCGCGAACCAGCGCTACAGCGCAACCCTTAGAGGTTGTTTTGTTTACTACTAATTTACCGTAGTGCGAAGTCATTAGGGCAGTGGGTTCACAAACACCGGGAACACCAATGTTTTCTTCTACAAACTCTGAAGTTGTGACATTGAGTTTTGAGACATTGATTTCTTCTTTAGAGAAAACCAGCAAAGGACAATGAAACTCTTCAGCCAATTTTAAAATACAGGGTTCCTTTTCTTTTATGTCAATTGTGGATATGGCTCTGATTTGATCGGGTAAAACTTTTTCCTTACCTAAAACTTCAGTTACCAATTCTTTTAAAGACATGTAATCTGCATTTTTTTTACACCCCACCCCTAACACATAACTTTTCATGGCTTCCGTCCCAGTTGTAATCACTGGAATACTTCCTGTTTTACTTGCAACTTTGTGGGCCAACTCATTGGCCCCGCCCTCGTGCCCGCCTAACAGGGAAATGGCATTTCTACCGAACTCGTCACACACGACAATCCCTGGTCCTGTCTGTTTATCAGGCATTATGGTGCTGACTGCACGGACAACGATTCCCGCTGCCATAATACAAACAAAACCCTTGTAACGACCTATGCTCTCATGGAGCCATTCTTTAAATCTGCCTTCATACCCATTTTCATCTTTTTGAGGATTAGCTGAAGCTGGCATCCACAGCTCCCAAGAAGGATATGATTTATGAAGCTGCCTTGCCAAAACCAAACCTTCTGACCGAATCACAATTATTGCAATGGAATCTTTTTTAGACACTTTTTTTTCTGAATAAATGAGAGAACTCTTTGGAGTAGAGTTGAGAGTCTTTAAAATCGCCCGGTCTCAAAACGGCTCCAACAATAATTAATGCCGAGAGGGTAATTTTTTCTTCTTTCATTTTCTCTGCAATTGTCGTTAAAGTCCCATAGATAATTTTCTCCTCAGGCCAGCTGGCTTTATAAACAACGGCTACCGGTGTATCGGGACTATAATGTTTCAGCAACTTCTCTGTTATCACATCCATTTTCAAAATGGATAAGAAAATACATAAAGTACATTTATGCGATGCAAGTTTTTCCAATTCCTCATCTTCCGGAACCTTGGTCCTCCCACTAACTCGGGTCAAGATGATGGTTTGAGAAATATCTGGTAGTGTTAATTCGCGCTTAAGCGTTGCGGCACTTGCCGCCATTGATGAAACCCCTGGAATAATTTGATATTCAATTTCCAAATTATCCAAAGCCCTCATTTGTTCAGCAATGGCTCCATAAATTGACAAGTCTCCGCTTTGCAATCTTGCCACATCCTGACCTGCCCCCTTCGCCTCTTGATAAATTGATATTTGCTCTTCAAGGTCGAGCTTGGAAGTATCGTACACCTTTACAGAATTCGGAAGATTTTTTGTAAATTCAGAATTAACCAGAGAACCTGCATACATCACATAATTGCAAGACCGAAGGCATTTGTCGCCTTTTACAGTTATCAGATCAACATCACCTGGTCCTGCCCCAATAAAATAAACTTTCATAATCCATTTCTCCCAACGGGAGGCTTACTTCTAATTATCAAGACAGATAAATATCCGGGTTTTTCATCTACTTTTAAACCCATTAAATCATTCGTTAGAATTTCATTGTCCAACCCAATTCTTTTTCCAAGAACGCAATTCGCTAAGATATTCATATCCACCAAAAGTTTACGCACCCAATCGAATCGGTCTCCAATTTTCATCAACACAATATTATCATTATTCTCGATGTGAGTTTTTAGTTCCTCTGCAGTCTCAGGACATGGAAGAATCAATATTTTTTCTTTTCCAATCCCTAAAGGAAAGTCCATTGCTGCGGCTATAGCTTGAAAAGAGCTGATCCCGGGATAAGTGGTGATCGATATTTCTGGAATAAGTTCTTTTAACGCGTGGACCGTGTAAGTATAGGTAGAATATACATAAGGATCACCAATGGTGATGTAAACCAGATTTAGATTTCGCTTAAGATCAGAAATAATTTTCTTTGCAATTTCCTGATAAATGGAATGAAGCACGGTTTCATCATTAGACATGGGATAATCCAGGAATTCAATTTTCTCCTTGGGGACATCAATATCTTTGATACAGGTTAACGCAACGGACTCTTTAGCACCTTTGGCTCGAGGAACTAAAACTTTGTCCGCTTTCAGCAAAGCGTTCAAACCTTTCACGGTTATCATTCCAGATGGCCCCGGCCCTACGCCCACCCCAATAAATTCACCTAAATTTTCCGTCATTTTCCGCTAACCGTTATTTCTATTTTTTATTTTGAAAGAGGAGCTGCCTGACCTACAAGATTCCCCTTAAAGTCCGCCAAATAGACTTCCACATTAATTAATCCATCTAAATAGATCGAAACAGCATCCGATATTTTTTCTGCAACAACATTGAACAAAGTAGCACTTACATTGTGCGTGTTGCTTAACTGAATCAAGTGTTCAACGGTCCTTGAATTTTTCATATCCATTAAAGCCTTCTGGTCAATTAGTGAATCGGCAATTTCCAATAATGTCGGCAAGGCCGAAGGAGACTCGCTTGAGTGCGTATTCCAGTGGCCGTCAATAATTTTAGCTAATTTTCCGGGATGACCAGCAAGCACAAGCGTCTTTAAGTTTTTAGGGTTTGCTATATATTTCTGCTTCAAATCGTTGATCGCAAATCCAATAAAGTTAGAGATGATACAAATCCTTTTTAAAGGAACTTTTTTTTCTTCATGAAAAAAATTCTGCCCCCATCTTCCAGGGCTGAACACAATGAAGTCTGAGTTCGCAGCAACAGCTACATTAATATAGGCTTCGATTGACGACTTCCAGGCACTGATAGACATGGGCTCAACAATGCCCGTTGTTCCAAGAATAGAAATTCCTCCTTCAACCCCCAGTCTCGGATTGAAGGTTTTTGCAGAAAGCTCTTTACCACCTGGAATACTGATTACTACATCCAATCCTTCTTGAGCTTCAAAATAGCGAGAATCACTCATTAATAGTTTTAAATTGTTTATGATCATTTTCCTGGGAACAGGATTGATAGCTGGCTCGCCCTTGGGGATTTGTAATCCTTCTTCGGTAACAGTTCCCACCCCATCGCCTGCAACAAAGAAAATCTCATTTAAATCATTTTTCCTGATTTCGACCTCAACATGACATCTATGAGTTACATCGGGGTCATCGCCAGCATCCTTTGTAACTTGAGCCATGGCACCCTTCTTAGTTTCACGGCAAAAATCTATATCCACTCGCAACTTTTCCCCAGAAGGCAAATCAATAGTTGTTGAGTTTAACTTTTCCTTGAATAGCAAAAAACTTAAAGCTGCTTTAGCAGCTGCAGTGGCACAGCTCCCCGTTGTCATTCCACGCGCCAATCCATTTGCGGCAGGTTGTGCTAAATCAATGAATGAGTCACTCATAAGAGTTCCCTTATTCGATCGAGTCATTATTTCTGAGAGACCAAATCATCAAGGCATTAAAAATCGAAGCGGCAACAGTTGATCCCCCGCGTGTCCCTGAGTTGGTGATATAAGGAACTTTCGATTGGTTACTCAAGGCTGTTTTGCTGTCCTCAGTGCCCACAAAACCAACGGGAATACCTATGATCAAGTCGACGTTAAGTTCATTATTTGAGGTCAGTTTTACCGCTTCCAACAAGGCGGTGGGAGCATCACCAACAACTATAATTAGTGGCGAGTTTATTTTTTTCTGCGCCAGAAGTCTGAGACCGGCTACGGCTCTTGTCGTTTGATCCGTTTTTGCCTTTTCAAATGCTTCCCTGTCATGAATATAACAAGCAGACTCCAAGCCCCATTGTTTCATCAGAACTCTCTTCAATCCTGTTTGGACCATGGTTACATCTGTCCAAATCAGAGCATTATTCTGAATAGCATTCACACCCGCTTCAATAGCATGATCCGAGATGGTCAATCCTTTAATAAAGTTTACATCTCCTGTGGTATGAATGACACGCTTGAATATTTCCTGATGACTTTCGGGATAGGAAGATAAATCAATCAGACCTTCAATGATTTCGTAACTTTTTTTTTCTATGGGGTGTGGTTGATAAGGGGTCATTAAACCAGCTCAGATTATAAGAACCAGTTTATTTCTTGTGGTCGGAATGGGGGTGGTCATGATCATGGTCCAGTCCATGATGCCCTTCAATCCCACGAACATGGTGATGATGCCCAGCCTGTGGCGCTCCTACTTCGTGCTCAAAGCCAACCACTTGTTCGCGGTATTTACACATTTGGCAATTCATATTTTGCAAACCAAAAGGAACTTCACGTGCACGCTCCATGAAAACATCAATTATCAATTCATCGTAATTTAAATAAGGCGCTTTGAGAAATTCTATATTAGGAAATTTTTCTTGAAACTCATCGATAACAGAGAAGATTCGTTTTACTAGAATCCCTGTAAATAGAAAATAGGGGAAAATGATAATTCTTTTGAATCCCATTTTCATGGACCTTTCCAATGCATCCTGCAGTAAAGGTTGAGTCACACCAATAAAACTGGTTTCTGCCCAGCCGAACCCCATTCCCTCCCAAAGCATACGTGATACTTTTGCAACATTGGAGTTAGCATCAGGATCACTACTACCACGACCTACGGTCATTAGTAGAG
The DNA here is from genome assembly GCA_018665625.1 of Nitrospina sp. The sequence continues at coordinate 5,205 of JABJCF010000442.1, forward strand.
TATCTTTTCTAGCAGTGTTGAGTTTTGAGTTTTTCTCAGCGGTTTCAATGCGATCCGAACAAACTTTTAAAACTTTTGGGTGAATATCAAGAGCTCGGCCATATTTGATATTTAAGGAAGGGTGTTTGCGGGACATTGCAATGACTTCGCTGGGCATATCATTTTTTGCATGGCCGGCGGCCATTAAAACGCCGGGTATGACCACAATATTGTTGATGCCATCTTGAACACACTTCGTTATGGCCTCATCAATGGTTGGCTTTGCAAACTCCAGAAAGCCACACTCAACAATTCTTTGAGGCTCTCTTTCCTTAAACTTAGAAGACAGAGTCAAAAACTCTTTAATGCCATCTTTGTCGCGGCTACCATGCCCAGCTATGCAAACCGCATAATCGTCAGGAAGGGCTTCAATATCTTCCATAGTTTTCCTCAAGAAATGCTTCCCACGCTCTTGAGTCGTTTAGAAACCCAACTGCGAGAATTGGTTTTTATAAAAATAAAAACCGGATTAATGACAATAGTTCTGCCCTTTATAAATACTAACTCCCCAAGGAAACTTACCAACATCCTTAATACGTTTTACTTTGTCGGATTCCGTATCAATCACATACAGTGAGTTGTTTGCAGATGAAGAGACATATACCTTTTTTCCTGCGGGGGTTGCGCTTGCTGTTTCAAGTCGAGCACCTTCACCCATTTCGAGTTGATTGGTCTTCTTCATAGCTAAAAAGTCATAAACAAAAACTTTATTTTCTTCTCTGCTAATCACATAACCTTTTTGTCCGCCATTAGCAAAGTTTACTCCTGTCATATCTGAACCAGCCGGAAGGGAAGACACCAGAGCGTGAGACTTTGCATCAATCACAGAGATAGTATTGTCCCCATTGTTAGGAACAATCATATATTTTCCATCGGGGGAAGCGTAAGCTCTCCACGGGTCCATCCCCACAGAAATGGTTTTAACAATCTGGTCCGTTGCTGTGTCCATAACAGTCACAGAGTTTGCATCACCGGTAGCAATGTAGGCGTATTTTTCGTCTAGCGTTAAGGTCACATTCGCTACTCCATTTACAGGAATAGAACGTTCACGGTGCATCGCCGCTCCGGCCTGATCTCTTTCAAATGAGGCCAATCCCGCAAGGCCTCCCACCGAAATATCCTTAGTAGAAAAAGTATTGCCTGATTCAACAACGCCCACCAACTGGGCTCCTCTATTTGGGATATATACTTTATTGCCTGCAGCTAAAACGGTCGCTCCGTGCGGTTCATGAAATCCTTTTAAACGTGCAACCTCTTCATTACTATCCAAATCAATAGCCGAAACAGAACCACCTTCAATGTTGCCAACATAGAGCCATCGGTTATCTTTGCTGATGTCCATATGCTCGGGTCCCGCTCCCACTTTTACATCATTCACTTCATTATTATTCAGGTTCAAAACAGAAACCATGTTGTTGGCAGTTGCCGCAATGGCCAATTTGTTTCCATCAGGTGAAAAAGCAGTCATATGCGCCTGACTGTTCATGGCCACCTTCTGTGTTCCAATCACTTCATCCTTGGTCATATCAATTATGGTCAACTCATTTGCATCGCGATTGGTCACAACAACGAGATGCGACAGATCATGATTTTTCCAATCAAATGCCAAAACATTTAGAGGATTTAAAAAAGCAATGAGGAAAAAAATAGTTACAATTTTTTTCATGTCGGAACCTTTCATAAAATTTTGAAGCGAATGGGCTAAGTGAGAATATATATTTACTTTTATCTTAGTAAGGTAAAAAACTAAAAAACCCCACCCCTCTACTTGAGGACTGAGGTTGAAATTGACAACCTTTTATTGCATTCCCAAATAAAGGAAATCTAAAATATTGCAACGCTATTATTGTTGATAATAATGGGGTTTTCAAGAGCTAATTTTCTTCACATCTTTTTGTCAAAATTAGCATTAGTCTTGGGGAAACCTGTTTTTCACTGAACAGGGTTCTTTTAGTCCATTGATTTCAATGTATTTTCGAATTGGCTTGACTCCCTAAATGATTAAATAGATAATTACCGAAGCTTTTCAGGTTTTTTGAAGGAGTTTTTTCTTTCAAAAAATAAAAGGGAAGGTTGTGAAAATCAACCACGGTCCCGCCGCTGTGAGCGTGACGAAATCTGCATAAAACCACTGACGTTTGTTGGGAAGGTGCAGAAAGTAGGATGATCGCGAGTCAGAAGACCTGCCTGAGACAATAATGGTGTCGCCTTTCGTGGAATAAAGGTGTTGTCCAGAACAGTGTTGATGAAGTAAATCAGGGTGCAATCAACCTCAGTCCTCAATTGGAGGAGTGGGGTTTTTTTATGCCCGATTTTCATAGAATTAGATAAAAGTTGGAATGAAGTGTTTTGTTAAATTCAGGAATATTATGAAAAATAGCTTCTTAATCTCAATAACAGCATTTGCGGTAATATTGTTTTCGCTTTCTGCTGGCGAAGCCCAAGAGAGATTAAAGAGTGAAGAAGATAAAACGCCTCCTACATCCGTTATTGAGTTGGATGAATTACTGGTTTTTCCTAGCGTATTAAATTTCGATTTTTCTTCCGATACAGGTAGTCGCTTAGATCTTCCTGCTTTTGAAACTCCCGCTTCTATAACGGTTATCAACAATACAGAATTAAAAAATGGGGGATATCAGGAAGTGGGGAAGGCTCTCGAACGATCACCCGGCTTCATCTGGGGAAATCCCCCCGCAGAGCCCGCCAATTATTCAATGCGTGGATTTACCTCCAATCAGGTCATGATCCAGCGTGACGGTATCTGGCTTGGTCCTGCTTTAATAACCGGGAGGCCTCAGAATGGTTTTAATCTGGATCGAATTGAAGTTCTTAAAGGTCCTGCATCTGTCTTGCATGGCCAGGGAGCCATTGGCGGGACTTTAAATATGATCACCAAAAAACCTGAAACCAGCAGCAAAAGCACCTATGAGTTTTTAAGTTCATACGGACGGTATGACTCGGTCAAGGTTGGCTTTGGGACTGGAGGCCAAATTAATGAAAATTTGTGGTTTCGGTTTGATGGCAGTGAATACAGTTCCGACGGGTACGTTGATAATGCAGACCCGAAGTCCAGAAACTTCATTGGTTCGTTGTTATGGAAACCAAATGACCAATTGGGTGTCACCTGGGGGGTTGATTATCTGGAAGACAAGCTACAAAACTATTGGGGAACCCCAATTGTTACAGAAGGCTTTGCCACCCAGCCTCTTGACGGAGTGGTCGCAGGAACGGTGTCAGGAGGAGGAGCGGCTATCGACGAGCGCATGCGTTTTGTCAATTATAATATTCCTGATGAAAGAGCAAAATCTTTTCAAATTTTGACAACGATGGAAGTGAATTGGAAGCACAGCAACAACCTCTCGTTTAGTAATTACACTTATTTTTTACATGCTGATCGCGAATGGCGGAACGCTGAAAACTTTACCTTTGATGCAGCGGCAAGCATGATTAACCGCGATCGTTTTTTTGTTGCCCATTTGCAAAATACAGTGGGTAATAGATTGAGCGGTAAATATAAAAACACCATTGCAGGAATGGAAAACCAATCCCTGTTAGGGGTTGATACAAGCTATGTGGATTTTGAAAGAAAAACCGTGCCAGCTAAAGCTGGGGGCCTGACAGGGGATGTGGTCGCCCCCTTTGCGCCTACTGGAGGAAACTTTGGGGGTAATCCCACTCCCAACAGTGTTAGTGTTTTTAGACTTAACCCAACCACGGTCACTACGGTTTCGACATTTTTTGAAGACACTTTAAAAGTTAATCCCCAATTAAGGCTGGTGGTAGGGTTGCGGCAAGACCATATAGAACTCAACCGGCTTAACAATGACGAATTCGCTGATGGTTTTTTCGAACGAACGTTTAATGAAATTAGTTGGCGAGTCGGTGTTGTTTACGAAATTGCCCCATCCACGAATATTTATGCCCAAATTAGTTCAGGTGCTGACCCATTGGGCTCAGATGTTTTTCTGGTTAACAGCAACGAGGATTTTGATCTTTCTCAGTCTCAGCAATGGGAAGCAGGAATAAAATCCCGATTCATGGATGGTAAGGGGGAAATGACCTTAGCCTTCTTTCATATTGAAAGACAAAATATCTTGATTAAAGATAGCTCTGATAGTGTGATAAATAATGAAGGAGGTCAGAGGTCCACCGGGTTTGAATTTGAAGGTTCTCTTTTAGTGACACCCAAATGGCGTGTGGGGGGTAACACCGCTTTTACCCATGCAGAGTTTGGTATTTTTGATACAGTCTCCGGCAATACTCCTGCTAATGTTCCAGAATGGGTAGTGAATGCTTGGACAACCTATTCTAATATTGCCGGTCTTCCCATAGATGTTGGGGGTAGTTTTCGCTTTGTCGATGATCGATTTAATACCAGATTTAATAATTTGGAAATGTTGGCATATAAAACAGTAGACCTTCACGCCACTTACAAAAGAGGAAAAGGACGATTTACGGCAAGACTGACCAATCTTTTTGATGAAGCCTATGCCCTTTGGGGTGATGAGTTTTATGCCAATCAGCTGATTCTTGGTTCACCCCGAGCTTTTGAAATTAGCGCTCAATTTGATTTTTGATTAACAGGAGAATACCTCTATGCGTTTTTTAACGCTGGCTCACCGCTGGATGGGGGTTGCCTTATGTTTATTTTTTGCGTGTTGGTTTATAAGTGGCGCGGTACTCATCTATCACCCCTTCCCATCTCTATCAACCACAGAAAAGCTTAAACATAGCCAACATATTGACCTCAACAAGGTAACCGTTTCACCAAAAGAGGCCGTCAGGATCGTTGGGAATAATGAGTTGGACCGGTTGAGGTTGATAGATCTTGAAGGACAACCGGTTTACGTCTTTCACACCCTTAAAAATAAAATACAAGCGTTGGACGCGCAAAGTGGCAAACCTATCAACCCACTGCAAAATATAATTGCTAGAAAAATTGCGGAACAATTTTTCGGATTATCTGCTTTAAAGGTCGAGGGTCCGCTGGATTACGATCAGTGGATTGTGCCAAATCGCTATGACCCTTACCGTCCGTTTTATCGTGTCTCCTTCAACGATAAAAAAGCAACAGTGTTATATGTTTCGTCGCATACAGGGGAAGTTTTACAAAAAACGGAAGGAAGTCAACGAGCCTGGAACTATATTGGGGCCGTTGTTCACTGGATATACCCAACAGTTTTAAGAAAAAACTGGGCCTTATGGGATCAAAGCGTCTGGTGGCTTTCCCTGGTTGCAATGGTAACAACCTTAGCGGGTATGATTCTGGGGGTAACTAATTTACGTAGTAACCCGGAGGGAAATCAGAAAGAATTTACCACCCCTTATAAGGGGTGGTTGCGCTACCACCATATTATGGGATTGTTCTCAGGAATATTTGTTTTGACATGGATATTTAGTGGCTGGCTTTCTATGGATCATGGGAGATTTTTTTCAAAACCAAATCCAGAACCAGACAGAATAAAAAAAATTCGTTCTATACCGCTAAAACAAGCAGTACAAACTATTTCCCTGATAGCTTTGCAATCGCTGGACAACTTCAGTGAAATTGAGTTTTTTGCCCTGGGTGGCAAACCATTCGTGCTGGCGAAAAACTCAAAGGAAATGAAGTTATTTAAGCCGTCAAACAAAAATAAATTATTTTCTACCACACTCTCAGAATCTGAAATTGTAAATGCCGTTAAGAAAGCATGGCCAGGAGTGGAAGTACAAGCAACCGAGCAACCCACCGAGTCCGATTTCTATGGGAATCTCCGTGAAGGGTCCCTCCCCCAAAAAACTTTAAGGGTTATTCTGAATAATCCAATTAAAACCTGGGTGCATGTCAATATGGAATCGGGGCAAATCGTATCGGTTATGGATAGAAGTCGACGTCAGTATCGCTGGTTATTTAATGGTTTGCATAGTTTAGACTTCCCGGGTCTCGCAAACAGGAGGCCCGCCTGGGATATTTTAATAATATTTCTTCTTGGGTGCGGATTTTTATTTAGCATTACCAGTATCAGGATTGGAATGAAGCGACTTTTTAAACATTGATATAAAATGACGCCATCTTAAAAACCTTGGATTCATTTTGTGGCCGGATGAATGAAACTTAGAATAAACAAAAATATATTTTTTCAAAAAGCATTTATCTTCTCCCTCATTGCGCATGGGGCTGGCTTATACTTATTTACACTTTGGGTGCCTTCGCAGAATCCACTTGCATCAGAAACAAAGCCAATCCAAATAAAAAATATTATTTTTAATCCGGTGTCTGATCCGAAAAAAATAAAACCCTTGCAACCCTCAACCCCAATCTTTAACAAGTATCGCAGGCCTTTGCCGACAGCTCCAAGTCCAAGACAGTTTAAAAATTCTGTGGCAGCGGTAACTCTGCCTGTCCCTATTGAAGATAGAACAAAAGAAAATATAGATCGCGAACCTCATCCTATGGCGCAGCCATTCAAAGTCGCCAAGCTCATTGCTCTTCCCCAACCTAAACCTTCAACTTTTCAAGTGGGGTTGCAACTTCAAAATATCCGCCAACCTGGCTCCTCCCCGGTTCGTTCTATTGAAAGAATTTCATATAATAACAACTCATTGCATAAGCCTACCTTAGTAAATTTATCGCAACGGTTTAATTCTATTCCTACTCCAACATCGCAATTAAAAATTAGGAGCTTACCTGCACAAGATAATTTCAAAGCAATATCTCCAATCCATAAAGTAGAAAGCAAAATACAAAAAACTCCTTTCAGGCAAATTTTTCCCGTACGGGTTGCTTCTATACCATCCAGCTTTACAAATACGCCTCAAAGTGGAGACCAACCTGCCACCAATACTCCTGAAAAAAGTAAAACTGCTCTAGATTCTCCTGGAAAAGATTTGGGATATTTAAGGGCTGGGTTTTCTTCCGATGTAAGAGGGAAAATTGCTGTTGCCAAATATTATCCTGGGTTAGCGCGAAAAAAAGGATGGGAGGGAAAACCGGTTATAGAATTCCAGATAGGAAGAAACGGTGAATTGCTGGATTATTCAATTGCTGTCTCTTCATCACACGAGATTCTCGATCTTGCAGCCTTGGATGCTGTAAAAAAAGCGAGCCCGTATCCTAAAATCCCGAAACCCCTGCAAACAGAATCTATTAGATTCAAACTACCCATTTCATTTAAGCTTAGCGAGCCATGATAACAACCATATACAGAACAGCTTTGTTACTTGTAATGCTCTGCACTGTTGCCCAAGCAGCGGTGGTGGAACTTGACAGTGACTTTGATGGCAAACCCGATCAATGGCACCATAAAAAGGATGATGGGGATCTAGAAAAAATGGAGTTCGACAAAAATGGTGATGGGAAAGTCGATCAGATCGAAATCTATGATGAAGGCAGCAAACCTTCGCGCGTCAAACTTGACCGCAATTTTGATGGGACTTTTGACCAGATCCAATACTATTCCAAGGATTTTCTGCTGACTAAAATTGAAAAGGACTCCCAATTTTCAGGGATAATGGATTGGCATGAGTTTTATGATTCTGATAATAAAGTTTCACGTTTGGAAATAGATCAAAATGGAAACGGCAAAATAGATGTATTTCAATATTTTTCTGAAAACGGGAAATTATTAAAAATTGAATTTGATACATCCCATGATGGAAACATTGATCGATGGGAAAATTTTGGAAAGAATGAAAACCTGCAATCTGTTGCCTTTGATACCAATTCTGATGGAAACCCCGACCAATGGCAGTATTTTGAAAATTCTACACTACTGCAAAAAGTAGAGCATGACAGTAATTACGATGGAAAAATTGATAGGTGGGAATATTTCAATGCTTCAGGAAAAGTTGAAAAAACTGAACTCGACCGTAATTACGATGGCAAGGTGGATTTAGTTAAAAAAGAGTAAGTAAATTGAACCTGATTACACCTGCCCCACTCATTCAGATTTCTCGCCCTCATATATCCTTATTTATGGCTGGGAATTATTTACCCAATATCGAAAAACCCGGCCAAATTTTCCCCTTTAATCCAGCTTTTTTCATCCCGCCCCCCATAAACCTCTGAAATTTGCCCAATTGAAGCCCCCTCAAATTTGGCATGCAAGTTGCTATTACCATCCATAAGATGCGTGAAAGAATAACTACCATTACAAAGGGGCAAGGAAATGACTTCGATCGATGAAAAATTAATACAGTTAAATAAAGAAGTAGTTCAACTGTTTCAAAACAAGAAATATTCCGAAGCCATTGAGATTGGTGAGCAAGCCCTGGAATTTGGCAAAATAAAGTTAGGCCCCAAACATCCCAATACGATCACCGCCCTCAACAATCTTGCATTGCTGTACGACAGAATTGGAGATCACGCCCGTGCTGAACCCTTGCGTCAATGGAACCAGCAACTATTTACAAATGAAACCTGGGAAACCCAGACTGCATAAAATAAGTGCTTAGAAAATTTTCGTTCTTAGTTTTGGTTTGGGTATTTGTATGTCCAAAGAAGTATCAGACCATTCACAATCTTCTGTTTGCTCTTCGAGCTTCTGATGCAATTCAATAATATTCATCCCATTTCTGTCATATTCCAACAGTTTTTCTTTTGATATAGAAATAGAACTTCGCTCGGTTTTTTCTACCGGTAGGCTTAGGTTTCCATCTTTATCAAACTCTCCATAGGTCTCGCATCTACTGATCAACTGCTTAAGAGTTTTTACGCTTCTTGTAATATTATTTTTTGAAATCATAATTGACCCGCCCTATCTTTATCGAAATACTCGATCTCTAAATCCCCTTGTTTTGCAGCGTCTATGACTTTGGAGTAAAGTTTCTTATAGGCCAAGCGGCTCGACTGAATTGACATATCTCCCTGCCCTGCCCAGGCTCCCTTCCCCACCAGTAAACAGCCAGCGGTATCTTCGTCGGTATTACCAACGTGTATCAGAATATATTCAAATCCGGGAACATCCTGCACGTGCAACATGCCCTGGTGGATATCCGCATACTTTTGACTGTATTTTGCATGAAATCCTCCGGTTTTGCGGATACCTACTTTATAAGTTCCCGAGGGAATTCGGGTTTCTGAAACCACCTTATCTTGCCTATACTCATCCTCAAGACCGAAGCATTGAAAAACTCCATCAAGATAAATAGTGCTGATCGTAGTATCATTGTCGCTGGTAAAGCGCTCAACTAATAACTTCATTTCGTCCTATTTTTACAGCTCTTCGCGTTTTTTTTGATACTGGTCGAAATTCTCTTTTTCCGAGCAAGTAATAGTGGGATCATTGCGGCATTGATTCTTCTGATATTCCTGATTCATCCCATACAAGAATCGCTCTAAGGAAAAAGAGTCTCCAGCACAGCCAGAAAACAGTAGAGCTAAAACAATTAATAAAAGTGTCCTTCGTATCATTTTTCTAAATATTCATTACAGTTGGCCTATAGTTTCTCATCTACCCTTATATTTATCAACTAAGTGCTAAAAGTCTCATTTTCAAACTGAGTTTTGACATACGCAGGGGGGAGTACTATCATAAAGCCTTCTAAAACAGGAACCGGGAGATAAGACATATGATCAAGGTTCGAGCGAGCCAGATATTCACCCACTCTATGGAAGATGTGGTGGCAGCAAAAAAATTATTAGATGCCGGTACTTCCTTTGAAGAGACCGTGGAAAAATATAGCACCTGTCCTTCTAAAAAAAATGGCGGTGACTTGGGATGGATGCCTGAAGGAAACCTTCAGTCCATTATGGGACAAGAAATTTCAGAAGATAAGTTAGGTCAAATAATTGGGCCTGTACACTCCCAATATGGTTATCACATTCTAAGAATCTCTGAGATAGAAGTAGAAAAAATTGAAGGACCGTTTACTGCTGATCTTGCAATGGAAGAAGCAAACAGAATTTTCCCTGATATCCACTCATTGCTATTCAAACAATTTCATATTGGAATGCCCGTCACGCCGTATAAACCCGAAGAAACTATCGACTCCGTTTGCAAAACCCATAATGTTCCTGTGCAAGCAGCCTTGGATGCATTGAATAAGGAGTTCACTGAAAATAATATTTCCATCATCACATGTGAAGAACTGAAAGTTCAAATGGATGCAGGAGACAAGCCTGTCCTACTTGATATACGCGAAAGCTGGGAACGCGATATATCAAAAATAGAAGGGTCTCATATCGTTAACGCAGAAAATAATGAGCACGTTCTAAGTTCTTTCGAAAAGGATCGCGAAATGGTTCTGATTGATTGGAAGCAGGACCGCAGCCCAAGCTTCCAGAAATGGCTGACACAGCGTGGATACACCAACATCAAATGCCTGGAAGGCGGTATCGACCTTTGGTCGGAAAGAGTGAACACACGTCTCAATCGTTATGATATTGATGAAGATGACGGCTACCGCTATGAAGATATTCTGGAAGAGCCCGACGATCACGAAGGTCATGACCATGACGGCCACGATCATGATCACCCGGAGGGCTGAACCTATCCAGTTTTTATGCGCCCTCAAGACCCGCTATTAGAAATCCAAAATCTAAGCACCTTTTTCCATACCGAAGAAAATATCGTTCGGTCTGTACGCAACGTAGACCTGACTATTTATCCTGGTGAAACCGTCGCACTGGTGGGTGAATCCGGTTGTGGTAAGTCTGTTACCTCTTTAAGTATCATGCGTCTGGTGCCGGTTCCTCCCGGAAAATTTGAAAACGGTCGCATACTATTCAAAGGAAAAGATCTGCTAAAAGCATCAGAACTGGAGATGCAAAAAATTCGCGGGAACGAAATCGGTATGATATTTCAAGAGCCGATGACCTCCTTGAATCCGATTTTTACAATTGGTGATCAGATAATCGAAGCGATCTGCCTACATCAGGACAAGAACAAAGATGAAGCCCGGAAACTGGCCCTGGAGGTATTAAAAAAGGTAGCAATGCCCTCTCCAGAACAACGGATTGATCAATACCCTCATGAACTATCGGGGGGCATGAAACAACGCGTGATGATTGCCATGTCTATCGTCTGCCAACCCTGCCTTCTAATTGCCGATGAGCCTACAACAGCACTCGATGTTACCATTCAAGCACAAATATTGGACTTGCTGGATGACCTGAGGAAAGAAACCAACATGTCTATCCTGCTTATCACCCACAATCTTGGCATTGTCGCTCAATATGCTGATCGAGTTGCTGTAATGTATTCAGGGAAAATCGTAGAACAAACATCAGTTGAAAATATTTTTGCATCTCCCGCGCACCCTTACACCAAGGGATTACTCAACTCCTTACCCAAAGATGAAATAAGCAAACAACTCGAAACGATACCCGGCACTGTCCCTCATCCAGCCTTTCTTCCAGAAGGTTGCGCTTTTCATCCGCGTTGCGCTGAAAAAATGGATTTGTGTGTTCAGAAAAACCCTGAACTATTACCTCTCAAAGACAGCAGGGAACAACATCAAACTGCATGTTGGCTTTATAGCGAATAAAAATGAAAACATTATTGAAGGTTCAATCCTTAAAAAAATATTTTCCCGTTTATGGCGGCTTACTTTCGCGAGTCATCGGTCAGGTTAAGGCAGTCGATGATGTTTCCTTCGAAATAAAAGAAGGAGAGATACTGGGGCTGGTTGGAGAATCCGGGTGCGGCAAAACCACAGTAGGTCGTATGACTCTTCGTTTACTTGAGCCCACTTCTGGAAAAGTGTTTTTCGAAGACACCGACATACTAAAGCTTAAAGGGAAAGAGTTGACAATGATTCGCCCCAAAATGCAAATCATCTTTCAGGATCCATATAGTTCGCTCAACCCACGCTTTACCGTTGAAAGAATCATTGGCGAAGCCATTTCGGTTCATGGTTTGGCACAGGGAAATGATCTCCAAAAAAAAATAGAAACCCTTCTCGAAAAAGTGGGACTTTCCAGGATGTATTTAAAACGATATGCGCATGAGTTTTCTGGTGGTCAAAGGCAGCGAATTGGCATTGCCCGTGCTTTAGCTCTCAATCCAAAATACATCGTTTGTGATGAGCCCGTCTCAGCATTGGATGTTTCCATTCAAGCCCAAATAATAAACTTATTACAGTCCCTGCAAAAAGAAGATAATCTTTCCTTAATGTTTATTTCCCATAATTTAAATGTTGTAAAGCATTTATCTCAAAGAACCGCAGTCATGTATCTTGGTAAAATTGTGGAGATGGCGCCAACAGAATTAATCAACCGGAAAGCCGCGCATCCCTACACTCAGGCATTGCTGGCCTCCAAGCCTTCACTGGATCCAACGGATAGAAAACGACCCAAGCCGCTTCAGGGAGACGTGCCCTCTCCTCTCAATCCCCCTTCAGGATGCCACTTTCATCCCCGCTGCCCCAAGGTAGTGGACCGGTGCAAAACAGAAATCCCCCGTCAAATTGAGCTTGAAGAGGGGCATACCGTGCATTGCCACCTATACGATGAGTAAACTCGTGTTCGAGTAATCCAAGACTCAGGTCGACACCAGCTTTAGGCCTATAATTGAACCAATAAGCATTAGAAGGAAAAAAATACGGGATGCTGTAACAGGTTCCATAAAAAAAACAATACCCACTATCGCCGTGCCAAATGCGCCAATTCCCGTCCATACCGCGTAACTGGTCCCAAGAGGGATAGTTTGTATGGCTTTCGTTAAAAAATAAAAGCTCAAAATACTTAAAACCAAAAAAGAAAGAGAAGGCCAAAGTCTTGAGAAATTTTCCGAAAGTTTTAAGGAGGTTGTAAAACCAATTTCAAAAACCCCCGCCAGCACCAAATAAACCCAACTCATAAAGTTACCCCTCGCAGTAGTAATGGTCATTTATGTTTATTATAGATCTCAGATTTTTTAGGAATACCCCTCAAATTAAAGACATCTCCAATAAATACGAAAAATACCGCAAAAATCCAATAAATTTTTGATTTTACGCTAATTATAGGGCTCGTAAAAACCGTTATGAACGAAACCACAGGATAAACAATTGGAAACATGCGTTTTATGCAAAATTTACCTTTAAAAGCGTACCAGAGACCCAAGATTGAAAACTTGGCTAAACTACGGAAAAGATTGCAGAAAACGGGTTATAGTGGTAAATTTAAAGCTTCCAGTTTATTCGAATTTTTGAATTTTTAAAAGGGCTGAACCTTGGACATAGCTTCATTATCAGGCATTATTTCGGGCCTTGCTCTCATCATTACCGCTATATTTATCGGTGGCGATGTACAATCTTTCTTTAACCTGCCCGGAATGATGATCGTTATCGGCGGCACTCTGGCGGCATCCCTGATAACCTTCCAATATGATGACATAAAATCGGCTTTTAAAGCGGCCATTTTTGTATTTTCATCTAACAAAGAAGAAGCCAATGACATGGTTTCTACCATGGTCGAACTTTGCACCTTGAGCCGCAGACAGGGAATTGTTGCTCTCAGCAAGCTGAAAATTGAATCCGACTTTCTGAAGAAAGCCTGCAATCTTATCGCTGATGGGTCCAAAGAAGATATGATGCGGGATACCCTGAATATCGAAATTGAATCGATGAAGCAAAGGCATTTCATCATTCAGGATATTTTCAAAAAAATGGGACTTTACGCCCCCTCCTTCGGGATGATTGGAACCCTGATAGGTCTAGTACAGATGCTGCAGAAACTATCCAATCCGGAAACGGTTGGACCCTCCATGGCGGTTGCTCTTTTAACGACATTTTATGGAAGTATATTGGCATCATTAATATTCAATCCCATTGCCGGGAAGTTGCAATCCAGAACCATAATCGAAGTAATCAATCTGGAAATCATATTTGAGGGTGCAGCTTCGATAATTCAAGACAATAACCCCATGCTAGTATATGAAAAACTATCATCTTACATCCCGACTAAACTGAGACGTCCAATGCAGCAAAGGATGATGAAAAAATAAAGAAAAATATTAACAAAGTTCCGGCATTTTCCGGACAAACCGAATCCACACTGCCATGAGCCCCCGCGATAGCGTGGAAATGATCAAAGAACAACTCCGCATTCAAGCCAAGGAGTTGAAAAAGCGTGATGCTGAAAAAGCCAAGCATGACGCCAAGATCAAACACGTCCTCAAACTCAGCCACGAAAAAATCGAAGTCCTCAAAACTACCGTTGCTGCAAAAGAAGAAGAAATCCAAAACGTCCAGGTCTCCGGACCCAAAGTAGCCTTTGACAAAAAATCAGACTCTGAAGAGGGCGGTGATTCTGGCGGTTCTAATGAAAAAGATCAACAACTGATAAAAGAACTTAAGGAAAGTCTTGATAAAACACAAAAAGAAAAAGACAAACTTACAGATGACCTGAAAAATGCTGCCAAGGTTGAAGCCCCTGCCCCCGAAAAGATTGTTGAGACCAAAGAAGTTATCAAGACAGTAAAAGACCCCAAGCTCATAAAAGCCCTGAAAAAATTAAAGCTCAAAAACCAGGGACTTGAAGAGCGCATGGAAGAACAGGCAAGCCAAACCAACAAGAACGATAAAGAAAAGGAACTCCTGACCCAGGAATTAAAACGAATGCGTTCACAGCCGGATGCAGGCAAGGAAATGAAAAAGAAGGTCAAGGCCCAGGAGAAGAAGCATAAGGATGGAATTGAAGCTTATGAAAAAATTATCAAAGAAAAAACAGAGCTCATCAATTCTTATGAAAAAGTCATGTACGACAATAAGGGTGAAGATGGGAAAACCAAACTGCCTTCCGAAATCATCAAAGATTTAAAAGCCGATGTCGAAGAGTTGGAAAAAGATAAAGAAGAAATTGAGCAAAAACTGGCTGCCGAAAAAAAGGAGTTTGAAAATAAACTCGCCAAGGAAATCGAAAAAATTGAAGAAGAATGGGCAGACAAACTAAAAAAGTTCGCGTCTTCCAGCAAAGGAGGCCAGGGAAGAGCCGGTGTCATTGATGAAGAAGGGGCCCCTCTTTGGATGGTTACCTATTCCGACATGGTTACACTAATCATGACATTTTTCATCCTCTACTATTCCATTGCCTCTATGAATATGCAGAAATTCAAGGAAGCCATTATAGGTGAAGAGCAAGCCAGCATTGGTCTTTTAGAGCTTCTGGATAGTGCTGAAATTAAGGAAAGCATACAAGAATTGACACAGCAAAAATCAAACGATATATTGTCTGAAATGAGTGAAGTCGCTGAGGACTCCGAAATGGACGTCGAAACCAGCGCAGCAAAAGTTGTTGTTCGAGTTCCTGGTGCAAGCTTATTCAAACCGGGGCAAGCTGATTTACAGTTGACCGCAAGGCCTGTCCTTGATGAAGTAATTCGGGTGGTAAATAAATACCCCAATTATAAAATACATATTCAGGGTCATACTGACGATGAATCTATATCGACCGAAAGGTTTCCCACGAACTGGGAACTTTCAGCCGCTCGAGCAACGGCTGTGCTAAGATATTTTATTGACAAGGGAGCCGAGCCAGAAAGAATGACGGCAACCGGTTATGCAGATACATTCCCCTTGGCAAGAAACGATACAGTTCCGGGGAGAGCTAAAAATAGGAGGGTTGAATTTGTTCTGGAAAAAGAAAACTAAAGAAACAGGCAAAAAGCTTTTTAAGAACCCCACAGAAACCCGGGGTGCATTCAGGGTTTATCCGTCTAAAGAAAATCCAATCAAACTGAAAGTTGGGAGCACCAACCTGGATGCAGTCGATATCAGTGCAGGTGGAATCTCATTTGACAACACAGCCTTTAAGCTGGGGGCCAAATACCCCATGGAAATCACTCTCCAAAAGGGAAAAGGTACCTACAGAGTATCAACTGAAGTTCTTAAGATCGATGACAAGAATGTATGTCGGTGTAAAATTGTGGGTCTGAATCCTGATCAAGAAGACGGCATTCATTCTTATATTCTGGCTCGTCAAAAAGAAGAGATTGCGCAAAAAAAATATAAAGACCTATAGTCAAATAGCGTAAAAGAATCTAAGAAAGGTTCTTTTGCGCTATTTTTTTTGCACTCCCCCACCCTCTCTACCTCTTATATAAATGAATACCGACGACACCATGCCACAGCCCTGGTCTGAAAAAGAGTTAAGGCTCGTCAACCATGTTGAAGTATTCCAGGAAAAACCAGCCATTCTAAAAAAAGTTGAACATCGCCTGATCGCTTTACAGCAATCGTTGGAAGAAGAAATCGTCCCGCTTTCAGGAAAGCTGCCTGACGGAACAGATATTAAAAAAAACCAGATAGCCAGAGGCGAAAACCATAATGGCTTCCCCTTCCTTTCTTTAGACTACCCAAAAAACTTTTCTAAAACAGAGATGTTTACCCTGCGAACACTTTTCTGGTGGGGACATTACCTGGGTTTTTCGTTAATACTTAAAGGTAAGGATCTGGATAACTACTTAGACAGGCTAATAGAAAACAGGAATGCAATACCGTTTAAAGACATTTATGTTTCGCTAGCCCCAAATCCCTTTGAGTGGGAAATAAATAAAGAGAACTTTTCTCGGGTAGGCGAAGGTAACCCAGAGAAATTAGCGCAAACCATCCTAACTCTGGACTACCTAAAAATCATTCGAGTATTCCCGGTCACAGACGAAAAGTTTATGACTCTCGACTGGACTCAGGCCGGCCTGCAATTCTGGGAAGATTTAGCACCCGTAACGCTCGGATAAAAAGCTCAACTCACAAGAAAAATTTTCACGGCTTCTTTTGCATTTTTTAGAATAGACTCGCCATCGCCCAGCAACAGACTTTCAAACTCATGATCCAGAAGTTTGTTCAAGCCTTTTTTAGCTAGCGCCGGGGCTCTATATTTATCTGGAGGCAGCATATTTAGTTTCCCAGGAACTTTACCAATCAAGGCATCCCCGACAATCATAATGCCTCTTTCTTTAAGAAAGAATGCGGACTCGCCAGGTGATTTTTGGTTTTCAAA
>JABJCF010000443.1 GCA_018665625.1 Nitrospina sp.
AACAAGAAAAAACTATTTAATAGAAAGATTATTTATGCACGAGAGTATATACATTGCGGCTTCGGCAGGTTTAAAACAGGCCAAAAAAATGGAAATGATTGCCCAGAATCTAGCTAATGTAAATAACTCTGGATATAAGCGTGATGGCTTGGTTTTTAAAGAAATGATGCCTCCTTTTCCACCGGATGCCGGAAATGATGCGGCAAAAAATGTACTTTTGCCCCCCGATAAATCCAATAAAACGGTTTCATACGTTGGAATAACAGATTACTACACAGACTTCACTCCAGGAATTTTTAAAGAAACAGGGGGAAGTTTGGATTTGGGTTTAGATGGTGACGGATTTTTTAAAGTCCAAACACCTGAAGGTCCTCGTTACACACGAAACGGAAGCTTCCGCCTTAATACAGCGTTCCAATTGGTAAACCAAAATGGAAACCAGGTTTTAGACCGGGAGAATAAACCAATAGTGATTGATGCGCCCGGTGCAGAAATTGTAATAGATGGCGGTGGAAATATATCAGCAGGTACGGGATTAGGAAACCTTCCGGTTGGAAATATAAAACTAGTTCGATTTGAAAATCAAAAATCCTTGGAAAAAATGGGCGACGGTCTATACAGACAAATAGAATCCATTGATAACGAGTTAGAAGTAACAAATACAAAAATGCATCAAGGCTATCTAGAAAATTCCAATGTTTCAACCGTAACAGAAATGACAGAAATGATTGGAACTCTAAGAATGTTCGAAACCTATCAAAAAATGATCCAATCCATAGATAGTATGGATGATCAATCCGTAAATACAATTGGTCGAGTAGGTTAATAAAAAATGATTAAAAAGAGGAAAGGAATCAAAAAATGATTCGTTCATTATATACAGCATCGACGGGCATGAATGCGCAGGACCTGAATGTCAGCGTCATTGCTAATAACCTGGCCAACGTAAATACGGTGGGTTTTAAAAGAAGCCGACCGGAATTTCAAGATTTGCTATATCAAAATTTAAGATTGGTAGGAACATTGTCACCAAACGGTCAACAAGTTCCAACAGGCGCTCAACTAGGCTTGGGAACAAAAACTGCTGCAATACAAAAAATATTCTTGCAGGGCGATTTTTCCCAAACACAAAACCCATTGGATATAGCGGTCCAGGGCAGAGGATTTTTCCAAATCACACAACCCGATGGAACTTTAGCATTTACCCGAGCGGGATCATTTAAATTAGACAACACCGGACAAATTGTAACCGCGGATGGCCTTTCACTGGAGCCGGCAATTACAATTCCGGCAGATGCGTTAACTATATCAATTGATCCGCAGGGCAGCGTTGCAGTGACTCAACCTGGTGCAACAGCTCCCACTGTTTTAGGAAATATTCAATTGGCAACTTTCCAAAATGAAGCAGGTCTACAGGCAGTAGGTTTCAATCTATTCACTGAAACAGATGCCTCTGGAACGGCAACGGTGGGTAACCCACAAAGTGATGATCGTGGCGCTACTCAACAAGGTTTTTTAGAGTTATCCAATGTAAGTGTTGTTGAAGAAATGGTAAATCTAATTGCCGCACAACGAGCTTATGAAGTTAACTCAAGAGTAGTTCAAACAGCAGATGAAATGCTTCAAATCTCAAATAATATGAAACGGTAATTTCATGAGAAAAAGAAAAAACATAATTTTTTTAATAATTTCATCTTTTTGGTTTTTGAGCCTTTTGTTTCTTGCACCTGTTTCGGCAGAAGAATCGCATGCTACGGGAACACAAACAATAAGCGCGGGAGAAATGGAAAATGCAGGGATTAATTTTTTAACCAAGTTCCTCCCTTGGGAAAAAGATTCGGCACAAATTGATGTTTTTTATAATGGTGAAGAAATTATATTACCAGCGGGACGATTGGATTTAATTTTTAAAACACCCGGAACAAGACTGCAGGCAGGAAGAATCCCATTAACTTTACAAATAAATGTAGAGGGAAAATTTCAAAAAAGAATTCGATTAACCTCCAGAGTCCTTGTCACGCAAAAGGTAATAAAAACATTACGTACTATCCGTAGAGGAGAAAAAATCCAGGAAGAAGATGTGACTGAGGAAATTATTGAAACGGAAAAACCATGGGACAACGCTGTATCAAGGTTAGAGAAAGCAATTGGTTTTCAAGCGAGTAGAAATTTACCAAAAGGAAGAATCCTAACAGCAAAATTTTTAAAAGAACCTGCATTGGGAACTAAGGGAGACAAAATCTTAATTTTAGCCCAAAAAGGAGCCATGAAAATAACCACTCCAGGAATTTTAAAAGAAGATGGTTATGAAGATTCCATGGTTCAGGTATTAAACATAGAAACCAAAAAATTAATCTATGGAAGACTGATAGATGCGAACACTGTAAAGGTAAGTTTTTAATGGGACAAAATACTGTTTTAAATAATTCAAACAATAAGTGGAAACTCATTGGCCTGGTTCTTTTGGTGCTGATGTTTCCAGCTTGTTCTAAAACGCATCGAGCGGTTGACAGCGCCTCAACGGTAATACCCAAGCACCTTTATGCCAAACCAGTGGTAGCTAAACAAGAAGAGGGAGCTCTTTGGCCGGGTGACACTTCCAAAAATCTTTTATTTGAAGACAACAAGGCAAGAGTGGTTGGAGATATTGTGACGGTGACAATTCTTGAGAATGCGACTTCATCACAATCGGCATCAACAAATACTTCAAAGTCAACAAACATGAATATGCAGACCAATACTTTATTGGGATTACCTACAAGCCTGGGAGTTCAAAATTTTCTGGGATTGGGAAACCAATTTGATCCGACAGTAAATGCAACCATCAATAATTCGAATCAAGGTCAAGGTACGGTTACCAGAAATGGTTCTTTAACTGGCACTGTTTCATCAACCATTATAGAAATAATGCCGAGTGGAAACCTTCGTATTGAAGGTCGTAGATCTGTAAGGGTTAATAATGAAGAACAATTAATGGTCCTGCGAGGAGTTATTCGTCCCCAAGATATTAATTTTGATAACACAATTGCCTCAACATTAATCGCTGATGCTTCGATAAGTTATTCAGGAGAAGGTGTGGTTGCAGATGAACAGAGAAAAGGTTGGCTGGCAAAAATTTTAAGTAGAGTTTGGCCATTCTAAAAATTATGAGAAATTTTAAATACATTAAGAGACTGTCTCTTTCAATATTTTCTGCGGTTGTTATCTTCATTGGTTGTCAGGCAGCTGTTGAAGATTTGACCGGTCCAAGCGCTTTGGGAAATATCTTAGGTATTCAAGGCTTATTTGGAGGAGCGGGATTAAAAAATGATGGTGCGAGTCAGGCAACCATTCGAGTTGAGGTTTTTACAACTTCGAGTATCCCAACAGTTGGGGCAACCGTAACCTTAACTACTACCTTGGGAACACTAGGTGCAGCATCATTAACCACAGATGCATCGGGAGCAGCCACGACGACCCTTACTTCCGGAACAGTTACAGGAATCGCTTTTGTAACTGCAACCGTTGACAATGTAAGTGCAAATACGTCTGTTCCAATAATTAAATTCTAAAGTTGAAAAATTTTTTATGAAAAAGTATTTCAATAAAATTTTAAAAGAAAAGAAAAAGTTAAAGAAAGAATGGATCATTTGTTTTCTGGTGGCTATAGGATTTATTGTAGCTTGCGAGGGGGCTATAGAAGATGGAAACCCATTTGGTCCATCGAATTCTAGTATTATAATCAATCCATCCACCCCAAAAATTAATAAAGGCGGTACTCAAACATTTACAGCGTTTGGAGGAACTCTCCCTGTATCGTGGAGCATTTCTAATACTCAAATTGGAGCAATAGATGCGGGTACGGGTGTTTTCACCTCTAATCAAGCAGCACCGCAGGTAGCAGGAACATCGACGGTTACTGTTGTGGATGCGGTGGGTGATACGGATACGGCTACAATTGAAGTGTTGCCGAATCCTCTAAACATAGCACCCGGCTCTTCAACTCAAAATGTTGCGGGATCACAAATTTTTACAGTTACCGGTGCTTCGGGTACAGCCAATTTGGCAGCCTCAATAGCTAATAATAGTACAACCAGCACTTTTACATTACCAACTTTGGTTTCAACCGCTACAGCGGTTACCGTTACTTTTGCAAAAGCGACTACGACTGAAACTTTTACTATAAGTATTTCAGATACGGGTAATGGGGATGTGGGATCAGTTATTCTCACATTGATTCCCTAGAAATAATAAAAATTGAGGGAAATATGTTAAAGACTCAAATGGCAAAAAATTTCTGTGCAGGGTTGGCTTTAATGTTTTTCCTTTTAGGTTCAGCCGAAGCTGCAAGAATAAAGGACCTGTCTGGTATCAAGGGTGTTCGAAGTAATCAGTTAATAGGTTTAGGCCTGGTAATTGGTTTGACGGGTACCGGTGACAGTGCTACTAACGTATTCTTCTCTATTCAAACTATTGTAAGTATGTTGAAGAAAATGGGCGTTACTGTACCTACAGTAGAAATTGACCAGTTGAAGTTTAAAAATATTGCAACTGTTATCGTGACGTCTACCCTCCCTGCATTTGCAAGACAAGGGGATAGGATAGATGTAACTGTTTCATCTCTGGGTGACTCTAAAAGTCTCCAAGGTGGAACACTTCTAATGACTCTATTAAAAGGCCCGGATAGTAAAACATATGCGGTGGCCCAAGGACCTTTATCAATTGGTGGTTTTTCAGTATCAGGAGGTGGCCGTGGTGTACAGAAAAACCATCTTACTGTAGGTCGAATTGCAAATGGAGCAACGGTTGAAAAGGAAATTAAATACAAATTTAATGTTAAGGACGAAATTGTCCTGGCTCTAAAGAAGACGGATTTCACAACAGCTAGTAGAATCGCAAAGGCAATTAATGATGATTTAAAAGATGAATTAGCTTCAATGATTGATGGTCGTACTGTTCGAGTGAAAGTGCCGGAATTTTTTAAAAAAAATACTTCTGCCTTTGTAACAAAAATTGAAAGTTTAGAGGTAGCACCAGACTCAGAGGCCAAGGTAATAATAGATGAACGCACTGGAACCGTGGTTATGGGAGAAAATGTAAGAATATCTTCTGTCGCCGTTGCTCATGGTTCACTATTTGTTCAAATTAAAGAAGAACCGGTTGCTTCTCAGCCTCCACCACTTGCACCGGAAAATGCCGAAACGGTTATTCTGCCTAGAACACGTATCTCGGTTGGAGAAGGACAAGATAAACTACTAGTAATTCCAAAAAGTGTTTCCTTAGGAGATGTAGTTCAAGGACTGAACTCCATAGGGGTAACACCTAGGGATTTAATAGCCATTCTCCAGGCAATAAAAGCTTCCGGGGCTCTTCACGCTCGCTTGGAACTCATCTAATCCAATGTGGGAACCCGGTAAATTTTTCCTTATTTCCAATCCCGCTACCAAATTAGCACCCTTAAGGCAAACTCCACCCCCAAATAAACTCTTTTGTTTACAAGGTTTTATGAGGGCTTTCGCGGTTGGTGGAGATAATTTTGCAGTTTGGTATGGTGTTTGCAAATTCATTTAACAATTATCAGTTGAGGTTTAATTATGGGACCCCTTCAGCCAGCTCAGTTACAAAAAAATCTATTCTCGCAGATGGCAGAAAAAAATCTTGAAAGATTACGGAATGATTCTTCTTTCGGAAAATTAGATTCTGAAAAAGATATTGAAAAAGTTTCCAGGGATTTTGAATCTGTATTCTTGAATAAGCTTTTAACGGCTATGCGAAAAACGGTACCAAAATCTGGCTTGTTGGATAGTTTTGCAACAGATATGTTTCAGTCAATGATGGATGAAGAAATGTCTAAAGAAATGGCAAAAAATAAAGGAATGGGTATGGGAGAAATGGTTTACAAGGATCTCAGTAAAACCAATCGCTTGCTGCGAGGGGAAACAATTCAGTCGAGCTATGCCGCTGAGCAAACAAACCCATCAGCTTTAGGAATAAAATTGAAGGAGCAATAGTATGAAAAGATTATATAAAAACCTTCAGGAATTATTGGAACAAAAAATTGGTTTGTATGAAAATTTTATTCAATTGTTAAATGAAGAGTGGAAATGCGTTACCAAATATTCCTACGATGACTTGCAAATAATTATTGCAAAAAAAGATGATCAGGTAATGCAAATGCAGGCTTTGGAAAATAGCCGCTCAAGTTTGATGAAAAAAATTGCCGGCAATCTAAATATAAAGCCTTCTGGATTAACCTTAAAAAAACTAATTCAATTTAAAGATAATCCTTATCGAGTAAAATTATCCAACTGCCGGAAAAATTTGCTGGCACAAATTCAGAAAATAAATATTTTGAGTGCCAAAATAAAAGCCTTGATGGATCACTCTGCGCTTTCTTTGAAAAAATCACTAGCGTTTATTCATTCGGAAGGGGAAAAAGCTCATTCACCCTATGAGGCAAATGGACAGGTAATGGAAAGCAAATTACAGAGCAGAATGGTTAGTGTTGACGCATAACCGAAAGTAATTAAAGGGTTCTTGATACTATGACAACAAATGTTTTCAGCGTTTTAAATACTGCAAAAGTAGGTTTACTGGCGCAACAATTGGCGATCGAAGTAACCGGTCAGAATATTGCCAATGTTCAGACAGAAGGCTACTCCCGCCAGGAGATAAACTTTGAGGCATTGAACCCAAGAAGTTTCAGTCTGGGTCAGCTTGGAACGGGTGTGCGTGTTGTTGGTGTAGAAAGATCTCATGACAAGTTTTTGTTTTCTCAAATTCTGGGTGAAGGTGATGGGCTAGGTAAGTTTGGAGTTCGTAAGGATGTGTTTGAGCAACTTGAAATTCTTTTCAGTGAAACAAATGGTCAGAGCCTAAATCAAAGTTTGGGAAATTTCTTTTCGGGTCTTCAAGATCTTTCTTCCAACCCTGTTGGTTTGCCAGAAAGATCGACGGTACTTGCGGAAGCCCAAAATCTTGTGTCTACATTTAATAATCTGGGAGAATCCCTTTTTCAGATTCAAAGAAACCTGGATGCCACGATTCAGGTTGAAACGCAAAAAATAAACAGTCTTACTTCGGAAATTGCAGAACTCAATCAGGCTATTCATGCAAATGAACCGGTTGCATTCAGCGCAAATGATTTAAGAGATAGAAGAGACCAAAGGGTAAAGGAATTATCTGAATTAATTGATCTCAATTATGTAGATGAGATGGATGGGCAGATAAGTCTGACTCTTAATAATGGGACTCCACTTGTTCTTCAATCAACTGCTTTTTCAATGAGCACGCAACTAAATGGAAATAACAAAGGTTTTCAGGACATTGTAGTAGCTGGATTAAATGGCACAAGTACCAATGTAACTTCAATCGTTTCAGGAGGTTCTTTGAAAGGCCTTATTGATATGCGCGATACTGAAGTTGCGGGTGTCAAAGATAAGCTGGATCGTCTGGCCGCTGGTTTTATTCAAGAGTTTAATAATGTTCACCAGCAGGGTTTTGGAATTGATGGTACTACGGGTAATAATTTTTTTACTCCCCCTTCAGTAACCACTGAAATAAATACAAGCAATACGGGTACGGCCACTTTCACAGCTACTAATGGTAACCCGTCTGCTATTTCAATAGACAAATATGAAATAACTATTACAGGCGCAAACAGCTTTACTTTAAATAATCTTACTACAGGTTTGAACGAAGGAACTTTTAGTTATA
>JABJCF010000444.1 GCA_018665625.1 Nitrospina sp.
ACTCCGATGTTACTTTATTACCTTCTTCGTTGCTTAGTGCAGCGGCTTGATTGACCGGAGCAATCGGGCTGGCCTGTGCTTCTTCTGAACTGGTACCTTGAGCTTCGTTAGAGGTAGATGTTGCGCGAGCATCTTTATTTCCTTCGCTCGTTTCTGCGGTCGGTTTTTGAGCGGCAGAAAAATTTCCCAGTGTTGGAACTTCCATAATGTATCTCCTTCTTTGTTAGAAAACCTGTTTGTTTAGGGAAAAACCTATTCCGTAATACTGCTGATTCCATCCCGAACGGCGTTTTTCAATTGTATCTGTTCTTCAGTGGGAACGGATTTAACCACCTTCTGGGTCTTAGGGTCGATGACCTGAAGGACCACATCGTTGTCATCCGTCACTGAAAATTTTCTTTGTTCGCTATTCGATGATGTATTCCCGCCCTTATTGCTCTTTACCAGTGCCTTCGCCTCAGGAGACAGATCAACAGAGTCTTCTGTTGCTTTAGGCTCAGAAGTCGTAACTGCTTTAGACCCAGAGCTTGATGAAGATGATTGCGCTTTAGGCGGTGGAATTTTCGGATTTCCCGCTGAATGAACTGCTTGGGTATCCATATGATTTACCTCTATACCTGGTTGATAATATAATCTTAAACCACTGAAAAATAAGGATTAAATGCTCTCTTTCTTGCATTCTTAGATTTTTAGCTAGCATACACACTCTTCTTAACGGCACCTTTGGGTTTAACTTGAGGCTTTTTATTTTAAATTTTATGGAAGATCTTTTTCGCTATGTGAATCAGGCCATTCCGGGTCGATAAGGTTTGAATTGAGTCTCTTTAACAGTTATGATACCGCCCTGAAAAACAATTGAAAACAAAGTGATTCAGGGGGTTTTCCCTGAAATTAAAGAATATTTAAAAGCCATTTATTACGCATGAAAGAATTTCGTAAAATACTGAAATACGCCCGGCCTTATACTAAAAGCCTTATTTTTGCATTTCTTTGCCTGGCTCTAACATCGTTGATCAATCTTGTATTGCCCCTGATAGTCCGCAATATGATTAACGCTGTGATCGTATTAAAAGATAGCGAGGTGCTGGATGGCCTGGCATGGGATTTAATCATCATCATTGGCCTGCAGGCTGTGTTTGCGGTCACGCATAATTATATTTTTGGCTTCGTGGGTCACAGAATGACCACGGATTTTCGCGTCGAATTTTTTTCCCATATTCAATCTCTTTCATTGCGCTTTTTTCAGGAACGTCGGGTGGGAGAAATTTTATCCCGCATGAGCAACGATATCTCAGTGATTGAGAATGCTTTGGTGACCATTCCCGTTGCTTTGCTACGCCAAAGCATCACCTTGCTCGGGGCGATGACGATCATACTGTATTTGAACTGGAAATTGACCGGGCTCATTTTGCTCATTCTGCCGCCCTTGATGATTTTTGCGCGCGTCTTTGGGCGACGATTGAAAAAGTTTTCTGAAAAACTTCAGGATCATGTGGCGCAAGCGGTGGTGGTTCTTGAGGAGGTGATTTCGTCTATCAAGATTGTGAAATCCTTCACCCGCGAGCCTTATGAACGGAGCCGTTTTCAAAGCAAAATTGAGAAGGCCTTTGAGAGAGCGGTGGATAAGCTCAAGGTGTCTTCATTTTTTGGTCCGTTTATTTTAGGGCTCACCTTTTTGGTTTCTGCGTTGTTGATCTGGTATGGCGGATATCAGGTGATGCAGGGAGCGACGACCCCCGGCGAACTGGCAGCTTTTTTTCTATACGCTCTGATTATTGCGGGACCCATTGGAACTTTTATCAGACTGTATACTCAGGTCCAGGAGGCCTCGGGTGCTATCAGCAGAGTCTATGAGATTCTCGATACCGAGCCGGTGATCCAAAACCCGGAAAACCCGGTTCCGCTTGGAGATTTAGAGGGACGCATCCAGTTCGAAAAAATTTCTTTCGGTTACAGGGACACCACAGAGGTGATTCACGATGTCAGCCTTGATATTCTTCCTGGGCAGACCGCTGCTCTGGTTGGGCCCAGCGGGGCGGGCAAGTCAACGCTCATTAAGCTCTTGTTCCGTTTCTTCAATCCTTCTACCGGCTCTATTCGTCTGGACGGTCACGATATCCGCACATTGGACCGGGAGAGGTTTCTCAGTCAGATTGCCCTGGTTCCACAGGAAACACTTCTGTTCGGAGGAACGGTGAAGGAAAATATCCTTTATGGAAAGCTGGATGCAACAGACTCAGAACTAAAAGAAGCCGCGAAAAAGGCCAACGCACATGAGTTCATCGCGAATATGGAAAAAGGTTACGACACGGTTGTTGGGGAAAAGGGAGCCAAGCTTTCAGGGGGAGAAAGGCAGAGAATAGCCAT
>JABJCF010000445.1 GCA_018665625.1 Nitrospina sp.
AAACTGCTACGCAGTTTACACACAGGGCCAACAGGCACTACTGCTACAAAGATCATGATCTAATAACCTATATTTTTTAACCCGAGTGGTACACTTTTACTCCGCCACACTGGTACGAATTTACTCTGCCCTTGACACAAAAAATATGGGATATATTGATTTTGCTTGGTCCTACGAAGAAATTGATCGGTTTGTAAGAGGATTGAGTTATTTCCCTTTCGAAAACAATTTCTCCTATGCAAAACTACGTAATTCGTCTGGCGAGGTAATTTTAAATAGGATTTCGCGTATCGGAAACACTAGTTACAATAGCGAGCCGGGGACCATATTTAAAGCCAACAAAAATGAATTTCAAATCGCCTGTTCTGATTCAATTATAGAATTGGACGATTTACTAACCTCCTCCCTAACCCCTCTTACCAAACTTGAAGCAATAGATATATTAAAACTAAAAGAGGGCTCTTTACTAAAAACCATAATCTAAAAATACGTTCCTTATAAACCACAAGGAAAACCCATCAACCAAGACGCTAATGCCGACTTGAAAAACTAGGAAGTCTAATTGTCAAATATCCATCTATAAATTTTCAGATGAAAAAGGGATTAAAAATCACCCAACCAGTTTCACTTGCATCCCTTCACTTACTCTCAAATTAACTATTCTACTTCTTTCCAAATTTTTTAATCCATTCATTAACTAGCCGGTCAACCTTTTCGATTTGAGCGGGAGTCATGTTTGACTCTAATTCTATTCTGTTTTCGCGCCTTAAAGACCCATGCATGTACCCACCTTTTTCGGCAATTTTGAACCACTTACTGGCTTCAATATTATTCAGTTCTACACCAATACCACCCTCGTACATAGTGCCAAGATTATTTTGGGCGTAAGCATTTCCGTCTTGGGCAGCAATTGTCCATTTCTCTACAGCCATTTTGAAATCCCCACGTTTGTAGGCATCAACACCGTCTATAAAACTATCGGCATAAACCGGGAAGGTGAACATAAGCATCAAAAATGTAAAAACAATCTTCCTCACAATAACCTCCAATTTATCCGAAGCGCATCATAAATATCGAAAAGTTTTACTTACTCAACCAAACTTCGCATTAAGAATAAGGTAGTGAATTATGGTGATCGACACGGGCAGCAAGAAAAAACCAAGGATACCCTTAGTTAAAATGGGCTTTCAGATCGAAAAAAGGCCCTTCCCAAATTGACACTTGGGAAACAAAAGAGGTTTAAATTTTATTAAAACGTGGCTAATTAAAAAAGTTCGGACGCAGTCAATTTAAAGCAATACCATTATCCTTACTTGCTGACCTGATACCGTCAACGGTTTTTATTCTAGCTCAACTCCCTAACAACCTCAAGCGGATCACTAGCAACTGAATTAATAAATGTTTCTTAATTTTCTCAACAAGTTTCCCTAAATAGCAATGGCAACTCTATGCTATAATTAGTTGTTTAATCCGCCGGTTTTTCGGCGCGA
The DNA here is from genome assembly GCA_018665625.1 of Nitrospina sp. The sequence continues at coordinate 1,491 of JABJCF010000445.1, forward strand.
GTTTACCAAACAAGAGCTGGTTGGAGAAGAATTATGACAACGGTTCTAGGCATTTCCTGCAGCCTCCGAAATGCTCGTTTTGGGGCTGGTAGCGACAAATTCGTCGGAGAAATAAAATCTATTCGGGATGAAGCAGGATTAAAAAAATATCTTGAAGAGCAAACAAAAATCCGAGTTAAAGATTTTATTTCTGCGGGCCGCGAAGACAACCTACCTTTCGACGAGCTTTACCAAAACCTGGTCAAATCCCAGAGCGAACAGGGTTTAAGTAATTCTGAAGCGGCACTCGCCGCAGGCCTTTGGGGAGCTCATTCCAATGGCGCAGAAATATTGCATTGCGGACTGGCAAAATTTTTCCCCATGAATGGTTCACGAGAAAATCTCGATGCTCTTCGTGAAATGGTTCTCAAGGCAAACGCTTTCTTGATTTCCGGCCCTGTCTATTTTGGTGATCGCGGTTCTCTGGCTCAAGAATTTATTGAGTTTTTGCGCGAAGACAAACAGTGCGCAGACCATATTAAAAAATGCCTCTATGGAGGCATTGCTGTAGGTGCTAAAAGAAATGGCGGTCAGGAAACGACCCTTATCTACCAGATTGTAGATGCAACTAATTTAAATATGTTGGCCGTAGGTAATGATAGCGAAACATCCGCACAATATGGAGGGACAGCAGTTGCTGGAGATGTAGGAACTCTTGCTTCAGATGATTATGGTGTTCAAACTTCAATAGGAACAGGACGCCGCCTTGCCAACGTTGGGAAAACCCTTGAAGAAGGCCATCGTTCCTCCCTAAATGACAAAATAAAGGTTTCCATTTGGCTGACCCAAGATATTTCGGATCATCGTGGGTTAAAATTTATCGAGTCCTTTTGCAGAGAAGTTGAAAAAAAAGACTCGCGGGTTAGTTTTGATATTACAGATTTTACTTGTCAGGAAATTTATCGTTGCATAGCCTGTGATATCTGCCCAACAGACACAGGAGACCCCAAGAAATATCGGTGCATCATTCATTCCAAGCAAGATGTCTTTAAGCTCTATCACAATATGCTCATTGATACAGATGCTATTCTCTTAGCCGCTTACAGTCCTGTCGATAGAGGAAAAATCAATAGCGTTTATCAAAGATTTATTGAAAGAACGCGATATTTAAGACGAGACGATTTTGTGATCGGTGACAGATTGGTCGCACCATTGGTCATCAGTGAAATCAATTCCAATCAAAATCTGCACATACGAATTCTCACCTCCATGTTAAGACACCATACAGTTTTGCACAGACCCGTCATTGGCATGGAATATCAAAATAAAATAATTAACTGGGAAACAATGGTAGAGCAGGGGTTGAGCTTTATCGAAACTGCCTCAAAACTAACTGCAGGGCGTATCAGGAAAGCCCAGAACCAAATGAAGGAGACCACTTACAATCCTATTGGCTACACAATAAGCGCTGAGAAATTACGTTCTGATCAGAGCAACGGAAAAACTGAGGCCGCACATCAAATCCGCAAATCTGACATGCTTGAAGCTCTTAAAAACAGACTAGACTAATAATTTATTTATCTCATAACGTTTATATATTTATAAATTTTTTATTGAACACTACCTGCAAAAATTACTATCCTATTTCTTCTATAACGGAAAGAGTTATTTTCTTACCCCACCCTAACATCCGAATTTATTAAAAGAATTTATAATATCTTCGCATAAGTCCAAAAGAATATTAGCTCGCTAATTATGTCAGACAAAAGACTAGTTAAATTAAATTGGTTTCATGATGATGGATTTCGAGTATTCGCTTGGATAATATTTTGGATAGCATCCATCTTTTTCATGTTGGAATCGGCAGTTTATAAAAATTTAATCTGGAGTTTTCCAAGCCTCGAAAACTACATGATGATACGGAACAATGATGACTGGGTCCACAATGCATTTACGATTCAGAAAATCAAACGTCTTGCGAAAGAAAACAGTAACGCGAAA
>JABJCF010000006.1 GCA_018665625.1 Nitrospina sp.
GGCGGGCTCCGTCGTCGACACCCGCCGGGATGCTGATCGATAGTTTTTTCTTTTCCAGGACACGGCCTTCGCCGTGACATTCGTTGCAGGGATGAGTAATGGTTTGTCCGGCACCTCGGCAATCGGGGCAGGGCGATTGCACACTGAAAAAACCTTGCGCGCGGACGACTTGCCCTGTGCCTCGGCAGGTTCGACAGGTTTGCGGAGAGTGACCGGGTTTTGATCCGGACCCGCTACATGTGTCACATGAATTATGTTTGCTAACCTCGACTTCTTTCTCGGTGCCAAAAGCGGCTTCATGGAATGTAATGCCAATGTCCAGACGCAGGTCGGAGCCGGTTCTTTGTCGTTGACCGCCACCACCACCAAAAAAATCTCCAAATATGTCTCCGAACTGAGAGGCGATATCGTCGAATCCGCTGAACCCGTTGAATCCTCTTCCCTTGAGTCCATCGTGACCGTATTGGTCGTAGATTTGCCGTTTATCAGGATCTTTTAAGACTTCATAGGCTTCGGAGGCTTCTTTGAAATTATCCTCTGCTTGTTTGTCTCCAGGATTTTTATCGGGGTGGAATTTTAGCGCTTTTTGTCGGTAGGCTTTTTTGAGTTCTGCTTCATTGGCACTTTTGGAAACTTCAAGAACTTGATAGTAATCGCGTTGGCTCATGGGAAAAATATAGGGAGTTAGTTACTTGCGCTCGACCGAGGCAGTCAGGTTTTTAAATGAGCCACTTTGACTTTTGCGGCTTTGATTAATTTGTCTTTGAAAATATAGCCCGGTTCGAGTTCTTGCACAATCATATTATCCATTTCTGGATTATCTGTGTCTTCTGTTAAAAGAACCTCGTCTGTTTTAGGATCAAACTTACGGTCTTTAGCTTCAATAATTTCTACATCGTTATTTTTTAATTCCCGACTGAATTGTTTTGAAACCATTTCTACCCCTTGACTTAATCCAACAAAATCATTGTTTGAATTTGCAGCATCAATGGCTCTATTTAGATTGTCCAAAATGGGTACTAATCTGGAGAATAGATTGGCTTTAAACTGATCAAGGCGCACATCGTTATCTTTTTCCAGACGTTTTCTAAAGCCATCGTCCTCCGCTGTTTTTTCTTTATAGGCGGCAATATAGTCTTTTAGTTTTTGGTCCTTTTCTTCAGCTTCTTTTTTTAGTTTTTCAACGAAAGAAGGGAGTCTTTCATCTGGATTGCTTATTTGATCTACTTCGTCTTCTTCGAGCAGGGCAGAGCGGCGATCAACGATATTGATTTCCGGCTCCTCCTCTTTTTGGGAAGTGGTTTTTTTCTTAGCCATGTTTGGTTTGTTTTCTGAGAAAAAATAACCCTCCCGGCTTAACCGGGAGGGTTAGGAGGGTTTATTTTTTGCCGATATCTTCGAATTCTGCATCGACGACATCATCTTCGGTTTTTGCTTGTTCGCCTTCAGCGCCAGCCTCAGCATCAGGGGCTCCCGGATCATTGGGATCTCCACCTTCAGCAGATTGCTCTGCGTTGGTTTGAGCGTACATGGCCTCGGCGAGTTTATGGGCTATCTGGTTGACCTTTTCTACTTGTTCTTTCATAGCATCGGCTTCGCCTTCAAGTTGGCCCTTGGCTTCCTCAATTGCCGTTTCCGCTTCTTTTATATCTTCTTCCTTAAATTTGTCCTTGTTATCTTTAATGGTTTTTTCCAGGTTGTAGATAACAGAGTCAAGTTGGTTTTTGATATCAATTTTTTCACGGCGTTCTTTATCTGCTTCGGCATTGGCTTCTGCGTCTTTCACCATATTATCAATTTCACTGTCAGATAAACCGGTAGAATCGGTGATGGTGATTTTTTGTTCCTTGCCTGTGCCTTTGTCTTTAGCAGTAACATTCAAGATGCCATTGGCGTCAATATCAAATGTGACTTCAATTTGAGGCATGCCGCGAGGTGCAGATGGGATGCCATCGAGATGGAACTTGCCTATTGACCGGTTGTCTTTGGCCATTTCCCGTTCACCCTGAATGACATTAACTTCAACAGAAGGTTGATTGTCTGCTGCTGTTGAAAATGTTTCCGCCTTTCGGGTTGGGATGGTTGTGTTGCGGTCTATCAGGCGGGTTGTTACGCCACCCATGGTTTCAATCCCGAGAGAAAGTGGTGTCACATCTAATAATAAAATGTCTTTCACATCTCCAGAAAGAACTCCAGCCTGTACAGCTGCACCAAGAGCAACCACTTCGTCGGGATTAACTCCACGATGAGGCTCTTTCCCAAATAAGTTTTTAACCAGTTCCTGTGCCTTGGGAATTCTTGTGGAGCCACCGACTAAAATTGCTTCATGAACCTGATCGGCCTTGACTCCTGCATCTTTCAAAGCCTGAGTACAGGGGGTTTTGGATCGTTCGATCAGATCATCTACCATAGACTCAAATTTAGATCGAGAGAGTTTGACATTCAGATGCTTGGGGCCCGATGCGTCCGCCGTAATAAACGGAAGGTTGATATCTGTTTCGTTTGTGGTTGAAAGTTCCATCTTGGCTTTTTCAGCAGCTTCTTTTAGCCTTTGTA
>JABJCF010000446.1 GCA_018665625.1 Nitrospina sp.
AAACTGCTACGCAGTTTACACACAGGGCCAACAGGCACTACTGCTACAAAGATCATGATCTAATAACCTATATTTTTTAACCCGAGTGGTACACTTTTACTCCGCCACACTGGTACGAATTTACTCTGCCCTTGACAAGAAGTAGTTCATATCCTGCCCCTTGATTGACGCGGTCCAATTTTCTTATTTGCGAAAGATGAAACCAAAACCCTCCGCATGAATTTTGGCATACATTGATGGAGATACCTGAAGCTTTATGTTCGGTAAGTTTATTTTCGCAGGCGGGACATTTCATAGGTCAATAAATTCGTGTGCCTTTTTCTTCTGGAGGGCGGGTTTTCCAGCGTCGATGGCCACACATCCAAGGGGTTGGATTTTTCAGGATGACAGACTCGATAAAAGCTTCCATTTCTTGAGTCCAATCCAGGATATCTTGATCCTTGTTCCCCGATTTTTCCAATATCAATTCAGGGCCATATTCGATTTTATAGGTTCCTCTATCAGTGGGATAGGAAAACAACGGAAGGATAGGGGTTCCCATTCGATAACTGAGTTGTGCTACTGCTCGTGGAGTAGCGGCTTTCTTTCCAAAAAAATCTACGAAAATTCCACCTCTCGCTGTATTTTGATCCATCATGACTGCAACACTATTATTGTTTTTTAATTCACGGACTATTTTTATAAGGGAGTCGTCACGATAAAATACTTTGTTGCCTGTTGAGGTTCTTAACTTTGCTACAAAGGTATCCAGATAGGGATTGTCAAGTTTGCGAACAATCGAAGATAAAGGGCAGATTCCCAATAGACCGTGGTGTAATCCCATGATTTCCCAGTTTCCGTAATGTGCGGTTAAAAAGAAAATCCCCTTATTTTTATCCAGGCAATGTTTAAGGATATCCAGTCCCTTGGGTTTTCCTTCTATTAAACTTTGAACTCTTTCCTTTGTCTTGGTGATGACCCAAATTGTTTGAAGAGCTGAAACCGCAAGGGTTTTGAATGAGTTTTTTATGATTTGTTTTTTTTGTTCTTTAGATTGGCTATTGGAAAGTATTATGTCCAGATTTATGAAAGCCGCCTTCTTTCTATTTCCAGAAAACTGAAACACCAATGCTCCAAGACTTCTTCCAAGAAAAACCACTTGTTTATGCGAAAGAGGTTTCACAAGGAGTATAAGAAATCGGACCAGAATGTATTCTAGGAAATGCCTGATGAATTTCAAGGGTCTTCGCTTTACTTATTGTTCGGCAATTGCATGGGCGATTGCGTGGGTACGATCGTGAGAAATTGAAATGTGGATGGTTTTGAGTTCTAGCTTTTTGAACAGTTCTTTACCTTTTCCAGTCATTATTAATACCGGCTTGCCGGTATCTTCATTGACTACTTCCATATCTTTAAAACTCAAACCTCCGGTGATTCCTGTGCCCAGACATTTAGAGACGGCTTCTTTAACGGCAAACCGTGCTGCGAAATGTTTTGCCGGATCTCCTTTTGATTGGCAATAGTTTATCTCACCGAGAGTGAATACTCTTTGCTCGAATCTTGGAGAATATCTTTGGATTGATTTTTTTATTCGCTCGACTTCAATGATGTCCAGTCCAGTACCGAATATCATAAGGACTCCTGAGTTTGTAGTATCCCATTTAACGACTCTTGGATTTTCTTAAAGCTTATAGCTCCCTCTCGGATTAACTGGATGGGAATTTCCGTTGCGTCAATAAGGGTCGAAGGTTTTCCTCCCGGTAATGTTCCTGCATCAAGAATGAGGTCTACTTGATTACCAAGTTTGTCTTTAACCTGGTGCGCAGTGGTAGCAGGGGAGGTGCCGCTTAAATTTGCGCTCGGTGCTGTTAAGGGGTGATCCAATGCAGCCAATAACATTCGAGTTATTGAGTTTCCCGGCTGTCTTATTGCTATTAAACCTGATGTAATGTTTTTGTTGATTAAAGACTTGGGTTTGAAAAGAAGTGTCAAAGGGCCTGGCCAGAATGAATCTATTAGCTTGGCGCAAACCGCTGATGGTTTTTCAACCAAGTTTTCTAGTTTTGCAATTGAGTCAATAAGGAGAAGTAGTGGTTTTTCTTGTTCACGGTTCTTTATATTATAAATTTTATCAACTGCAGTTTTATTATAAGGGTCAACACCCAAACCATAAAAAGTGTCTGTGGGAAAAGCTATAACACCTCCATCCTTCAAGATGCTTTGGGTCTTGGTAATAATGCTTTCCCATGAATCTGAATTTAAGTGATCAACCTTTAAAATTTGCGGCATGAGGTGTTTTCAGTTTTTGGCTTTTTTGTTCCACAGCCTTAGCCTGTTGTTTTCTAAATTTGACAAGTTGGCTTGCAAGTTTGTCATCCGCAAGTGCCAGAATTTGTACAGCTAGAATACCTGCATTTTTTGCTCCCCACTTCCCTATACTTCCCGTCGCAACAGGGATTCCGCCAGGCATTTGTGCTGTGGATAAAAGGGAATCCAATCCATTTAAAGGAGTCGAATTGATGGGCACACCGATAACCGGTAATGTGCTTTCGGCGGCAATCACTCCAGCAAGATGAGCTGCACCCCCTGCTCCGGCAATAAAGACACGTAGGCCTCTCCGCTTTGCACCTGTTACATATTTACGGGTTCTTTCAGGAGTCCGATGTGCAGAAGTTACCAAAACTTCATGTGCAACGTTGAATTGCTCCAGAATCTTACTTGCTTCTTCCATTATGGAAAAATCTGAATCACTTCCCATAACGATTCCGACCAATGGCTTGCTCAAAGCTTCGACCTCCCTCAAAAATTACTGGAATAATAGAGCAACTTTTATATCAATTTTTACGAATTGGATCAAGGTGAAGGATGCTTCTATTCTTCACAAACTGTCCTGAACCCAAGAAATGAGGTGCAATAGCTTTGAATGAATGAAATTCGGCGCCAGGATGCAATATGCTTATAGTGTGTTATAAAGCTTCCTCCCCGCGCTATTTTATAAGTCAGCCCACTGGAGGAGCCGTTCTTTCCATTTGTTGGCTGGTTTTTTTCGTGATCATTTTCTACCCATTCAAAAACATTTCCAAATAACCCTGTGACTCCACCGGAATATTCATTTTCAGGGAAATGATCAACCGGCAAGGTATCGCAAATACCAGTTTCTTCAATATTGCAAAATTCTACTATCCGGTCTTCATCCCAGAAAAACTGGTCGGGGGTTAATTTCCCAAAGTTGCTGGCAACATATTCCCATTCCTCTTCAAGGGGAAGGCGAATAGTCTGACCGGTTGTTTCGCTTTTCCATTTACAAAATGCTTTGGCATCGTTCCATGTGATTTGAGTAACGGGATGGCTATGTTTACCATAAAGAGAATCGGGTTGACCGTTGGGACATAACCAGAAAGCATTTTTTTCTGGAGTGAGGCTGGGATTTGAAAATGAAGCGTTGGGTTCACTGTTGCCATGTAGAGCCAAGCTTCCATTATGGTATACGATCGCATCGACAAGAGATTCAGCCTCTGTTTTGTATTGAGTTTCGTTAACGAACTTAAAAAACTCTACATTTGTTACAGGGAATTTTCTTATTAAAAAGGGTTTTTCAATTTTTACTTCCTGGTGTAGTGCCGAATCTTTTTGTCTGGGATGACCCATAACAAATTTTCCTGCGGGAATATTTATCCATTCATCCCATTTCTCGCTGAATTTGTATAAATATTCAGTGATGTGGGCATTTTGTTCACTTGCCTTGGCTGATCCCAGAGACTGGCGAATAGCCAGGGGCCATTCTGCTTTGGCCAGCGCATCGTCATATTCCAGAGGTTTTTTATCATCCTCTTCAGGGACTATTTCAATTTGCCCCTTCGATTTTTCTACCTGGAAAGCTTCAGAAAGTTCCTCGAAGGCTTTGCCAAGGTGTGTGAGTTTGTCTTCATATTGAGTCAAACTATCCATTAACTCTGCTTTGCGAGATTCATCTTCTTCATTCATTGATTTTTTTACTTCCGCCAGTTCCTGGACGAAGCTTTGATATTCCTCCACACGTCCGCGTAAATCTTTCTCCATTACATCCACCATCGATTCACGATGCTTTAATCTTTCTTGAAGAACCTTTTCTGCGGCCACTGTTTCTTCTGTTATTAGCTTCTCTTTATCCTTCAGGCTGGATGTAAGTCGGGTAGCTTCCTCTTCCATGTTGGAAATTCGTTTTTTGAATTCTTCGTACTCCGTGCCTTGCGATTGCAGGATTTGGTTGTAGGTTGTTTTGAAATCGTCCAGAAAGTTTTTTACTCCAACTTGATGTTGCAGTACATCGGATTTTATCAATTGTATATCTTGTAACTCTGCCATGATTTCGGTTTCAATCTCTTCATTCTTTTCTTTGTTTGTTTTTTCTTCGGCCATTTGTGCTTGTTGAAGTTCTAGTAGCTTTTGTTCTTCGGCTTCCAGCTTTTCCTCTTTTTTGTCCAGGGCCATTTCTTTTTCGATTTGCCCAACTTCCAGGGAGTTTTTAAATTCTTCGAATTCCTGATTCATTGTCAGGAGTTCATCAGTTTCCCTTTCCAACAAAATTTTCTCTTTTTCCCGGAGTCGTTTTTGGTTTTCGTGCAGGGTGTCATTTTTTTCGGCCAACTGTTTTTGCGCTTCTTCAAATTCTTCCTCAAGCTCTTCAAGTTTTTCTTTTATCTCTTCCTCAACCTTGGGGCGATCTTCCTCCATAGCCTTTAATAATTTACGTTTTCTTTTTAAGAGGTCCTCCTGTGTTTGGGCAGCGGTTTTGATTTGGTCGACTGCAAATTTCCCCCCTTCAATTCCGCTCATTTCCTTTATGAGTAAGGTTTTTTCCAGACCATTTTCTTTTTCCTGTTTGTTAAGAACTTTTTGTTGTTTGGAAATGGCTTTTTCCCATTTCTCTATTTCAGCAAGCCTCTTTTTAGTTTGTTCATCCGCCTTCTTTTGAGCTTCCAGGGCAAGTCCCTGTTCACGAATTCTTAGTTTTTCATTTTCTCGACCCAGGCGTTCTTCATCGGCTTCGAATTCTTCGAGCCGGCGGATATGATACTCAGAACGCCGTTGATACTCGGTTTCCAGCTCTTCTTTTTTTAGGTCGAAATCTTCTTTGAGTCGTGCTTTAAA
>JABJCF010000447.1 GCA_018665625.1 Nitrospina sp.
AATGCTTTTCTATCTGCGGCTTTTTTCATTCTTCTTTGGAAACCTGAATCTTTGATCGACCCAGGGTTTCAATTATCATTTCTGGCTGTGGCAGGAATTTTATGGGTTATACATTTATTATCAGAAATGGGAGATGACCCACTATCGAAACTAGGGGAACTTCCTTGGCACCAGAAGTTACTGGGAAAAGAACTTCATTCACTCGAATCAGGATCGATAAAATCCCGACTAAAAAAAATATTTATCGGTAGCGCTCTAATATCTTTCACCGTCACTCTTGCCACACTTCCTGTTTTCATCTTTAACTTTAATCGAATAAGTCTTGCGGGCGCCTTCTTGAACCTGTTTTTGGTTCCTCTGGCGGCGTTACTCATTCCAGGAGTCTTACTGGTCACTTGCATAGGAGTGGTTTCGCAAAGTCTGGCAACACTGCCGGCCATTCCATTTTTATATCTCACCAAACTGTTTTTAATAATCCCGCAATTCGTTGCCGGATTTCCCTGGGCATCCATTTATCTTGCGACTCCACCTGCCATTTGGATTGCATTTTATTTTGCCGTGCTGCTCAGCGCAGGTTATGCCTTGCTGTATAAAGTTCGCGACAAAGAAATTTCGTCGACTTTTAAAATAGGCTGGGGTGTAACAGCAGCAATCACCCTTACCATGCTCATCTGGCCACGAACTTTTCATTTCCCACCAAAAGAGTTAACTGTAAGCGCTTTAGATATCGGCCAAGGGGAATCCATTTTCATAGAGTTCCCCAACGGAAAAACCCTGATTATGGATGGCGGTGGCTTTTACAAAAACAGTCTCGATGTCGGAAAGGTTGTAATCGCACCGTTTTTATGGAATCGAGGAATCGACAGCATCGACTATATGGTAGCCACCCATTCCGATAACGATCATATTCGCGGACTCGATTCGGTGCTGGACCTCTTCCCAGTTACAACCTTTCTCACCTTCGGCGACAACATCGCCGGTTTCCGCATGAAACGGCTGTATGCAAAAGCAAAAGAGAAAAACGTTCAACTCGTTTCCTTAAAAAAAGATCAGGCTTTCCAGATAGGAAAAACGCAACTGACCCCTTTACATCCAGACCATAATAAGAGTATTGAAGAAAACAATAGAAGGGTGGACAACGATTTGTCGTTGGTTCTGCGGCTCGACTACCAGGGCTTCAGCATGCTTTTTACCGGAGACATCGGAAATAAAGTAGAAGAAAAACTGGTCAAATCCTATCCCGATTTAGAGGTCGATATTTTAAAAGGCCCGCATCACGGTAGCCGGTTTTCCAATTCTGAATCCTTTATAGAAGCGACACGACCGGATGCAGTCGTGTTTTCCAGCGGTTACCTCAACCACATGAAACACCCCCACCCTGATACGTTAAAACGCTATAAAAATGAAGATGTTAAAATTTACCGCACCGATTTAAATGGTGCTGTGCAGATTATTTCAGACGGCCAACATTATTTTATTCGCGCACATGAAGGATTATAAGCAAGCAAACTAATTTAGCATTTTAAGCCTAGCTTCAAAGCTACCCCCACCTGTTACCTGAATTACCTTGACTAAATAGGCTATTTACTTAAAACTGTAAAAGATCTAATTTTCATCCGTCTTGTTGAAAATATTTCTATGAAAAAATTCATCATTAGAAGCATTATCACGCTCATAACCATTATTTTAGGAATAGCTTTGTTTATTTTCTTTAATGAGGATGCAAGACGAAGCTTCAACCAGTCTTTTGACCAATCTTTTAAAAAAAACTTTAAAGTTGGTCTCAATGAAACTTGTTTTACCAGCACAAAAATAGAGATCGAAAAAGCAACAAAACAACCTATTAAATCTACTGAAATTGAGACCATAAAAAAACAATGTGAATGCGTCATAACTGCGAGTGAAACGGAAGGAGTTTTTGACAATGACCCCGCAGAAATCACAAAATACTTTTTGGATAATAAAAACATAGGTTACCTTGTCACCAAATATGAATGTATGAAATAAACTACTCCACTAAAAAATTTTAACTTCTCTTATTCTATAATTTCTTCCATTTTTAAAACTAAACT
>JABJCF010000048.1 GCA_018665625.1 Nitrospina sp.
ATGATTTTCGATGCAATGGTATTTGCGCCTTCAATCGGTGAATTGATTGAAATGAATCGGCTGGTTAACATCGAATATTATGCCCCGAACAAACCCGACCTAAAAAAGTTACAGGTGCGGTGCGGTGATTACGCAAAGGAGGCTCTTGCCGACCGCATGGATCGTCCACAGCTTGTGGGAGATATTGTGGAACAATTCATCAAAATTTGTCCTGATCGGTTAACTATTGTTTATGCCACGAGCGTTAAGCACTCAATACATATAGTCGAACGATTTCTTGATGCTGGGATTTCTGCCGCGCACTTAGATGGAAAAACTCCCAAGCCGGAACGTGACCAGATTCTTAGCGATCTTGCCACCGGTAAAATTCAGGTTGTTGTGAATTGCATGGTACTAACTGAGGGGTTCGACTGCCCTCCGGTGTCGTGCATAATTTTAGCAAGGCCAACTAAAAGTTTAGGTTTATATCTTCAAATGGCAGGACGCGGCCTGCGCCCTCACGAAGAAAAATTCAATTGTATCATCATCGACCACGCTGGCTCTGTGTACCAACATGGATTTATCGAGGTTGATCATCAGTGGTCGCTTGATCCACAGGAACGGATCGAGGATCGACAATCCAAAAGAAATAAAGAAAAAGCCGGTCCTATCACGTGTTCAGAGTGTAAATTTCTTTATGAGGGTCGCCCTGATTGCCCGAAGTGTGGTCACCGTCCGGTTACTCCTGGTAAGTCTTTCGATTTCCAAGAGGGCGAGCTTGGTCGCATCGGAAAAGATGGAAAGCATACTCCTTTCACGCATACCAAGGAGGAGAAAGAATTATTTTTTAGGGAGCTTACCTACATTCAGGAAAAACGAGGCTATAAGGTCGGATGGGCTGGTTGTAAATATAAGGCTCGTTATGGCAAATGGCCTCGTGGATTTCAAGGGGGTCCTGTTCCTCCCAGCATGGAAACGAAGGCTTGGATTCGAAAGGAAGCCGTTAAATATGCACGCGAAAATGCCCGTTAAAGATAGAGCTAAAGGCCAGTGGTATTCGATTCTCCGCTACTTTGGCATAGATGATCGCTTCCTGAACAAACGCAACGGGCCTTGTCCTTTACCTCCTTGCGGTGGTGGACGAGATCGTTACCGTTGGAACGATAAATCTGGTCATGGTGAATACTATTGCACTAAATGTGGCCCCGGCGATGGGTTCCAATTGTTGATGAAATTGCATGGGTGGACGTTCCCAGAATTGGCGCGCCGTATCGAAGAATTTTTAGGAGACGGTGCTACGAACTATAAACCGAAATCACAAAAGGATCCTGTTATCGCAATCCGAAAAGTAATGGGGGAAGCTTTGATCATTAAACCCGGTGATGAAGTTTCTCGATACCTTGAATCACGCGGCCTCTTTGGAATGCCGCAGGATTTAATGTTTCATCCCGCGTTATATGAGGCTGAAACCAGACAAAATTTACCAGCAATGATTGCACTGGTGCGGGATGTTAATGGTGTAGTTATATCCATACATAGGACTTATCTGCAAGCCGGTGAGAAGGCAAAGATTAATTCCCCAAAGAAGATGATGCCTCCGATTGGAACCGTCAATGGAGGGGCAATAAGGCTGTCTCTTATAAGTTCACATATAGGCATTGCCGAGGGGATCGAGACAGCCCTTGCCGCGCAAATGATATTTGATATTCCCGTTTGGTCCGTTATCAGTGCCAACGGCGTGACGACGTTTGAACTGCCCGATGGAGTTGAGGAAGTCACGATTTTTGGAGACAACGACGTAAGCTTTACCGGTCAGCATGCAACTTTTGACCTTGCTCGTAGACTATCGCATAAAGCGGTCAGAGTTCACGTTCATATACCTGATGTGCCTGGTCAAGACTGGGCAGACGTGCTTTTGGAGAGAGGGGTGGCGGCTAATGGTTAGCAGTTCTCGATACGGAACATTTGTAAAGGAAGAAATGATTCACTCCAAAGCTTATCGGGCGTTAAATAGCATAGGGAAAGAAATGCTGATTTTGTTTTTACTTAGTCAACCAGTTCATAAAGTAAACGGAAAATGGGTTCTGAACAAAGAAGTAGGGTTTTCATTTACTTATTCTGATGCAAAAAAAAAACATGGAATATCTCAGCCGAGATTCACGCGCGGACTAGATTCTGTCATCGACAACGGATTTTTTGAACTGCTATATCAAGGGGGAGGGATGGAAGGAGATTTCTCCCTATACAGGATGATTGAAAATTGGCGGGATTATGGAACTGATAAGTTTAAGGTGATACCGCGTCCTAAAAAAGGCTTGCGGATTGGTTTTATGAAAAAAAATCATCAAAATAAAAATAACCATAATCCAGTACAAACACAAAAAATGTCGGAGGAGAAAAAATCCAGCAACAAAACTGTTGCTTACCAGGCAACGAAACTGTTGCTTACATAAGCAACGGAAACGTTGGAGGTAAGCCAAATTTTGCCAACTTACTAAGCAACGAAATCGTTGCTATTCTTAGGAGTCCCTTGCCATGGAGGTTATACCTTACCCAAGCCAACAGAGAACAGAGCTTCGGTATTATTAAACCTATTGCAGCGCAAGGAACACCCCAATGGGAAGATGAGACTATTTCCACAGCACGGGACGAAAAAAGGGTCAAGGGCATTTACGGCGACTCTGCGAAGCCGATAATTTTAGGAGAAATAGATAATGGCGACAAAAAATAAGAGTAAGAAGATTCCTGCTAAAAAGGGAGTATTGAATCGGTTAGCTGAAAAGTCGGGCAAAAAACAGCGTGGAAAGCCTTTTGAAAAAGGAAAATCTGGTAATCCTTCTGGGAAACCTCGTGGTGCTAAAAATTATAAAACCTTGGCATTCGAGGAACGATTAGAGAGCTTGGGCTGTGACCCTGTACAAGTGTTGGCTAGTATTTGCAATGATGAGGGCGAGGAAACAAGCCTCAGGCTATCGGCGGCGAAAGAATTGGTTGGCTATGTATACCCCAAGAGGAAAGCCATAGAGCTTGAACATAAGGGAGATTCAGACCTCGAATCAGTTCTGGCAAAAGCTCATGATCGATTAAAGCAAGCGAGGGATAACGGGAATGACTGAGACTCTTGAAATACATCCCACAGAACAAATGATCCTGGACGTGGCAGGTTTTGTAGATGACCCTCTGGGGTTCGTCTACTTTATCTTCCCCTGGAGTGAAGATAATTTAAAGGGCCACGAAGGTCCTGACGAGTGGCAGAGAGAGGTCCTTAAGGAAATAGGGGTGGCTATACGTTCTGGTAATACGGAAGCCTTCCAGGCCGCCGTTGCTTCAGGGCACGGGATCGGTAAAGGAGCCTTATCGTCATGGATAATCATTTGGGCTATGGCAACCAGGCCGCACCTGAATGGAGTTGTGACAGCAAACACGAAGGTTCAATTGGAAACCAAAACCTGGCGGGAACTAGCGATCTGGCATAAGCGATGCTTAGTTAAGAATTGGTTCGAGTGGACAGCCACGAAGTTCTATCACGTTGATCACCCAGAAACATGGTTTACCGCCGCAATTCCCTGGTCAGAGAAGAATCCTGAAGCCTTTGCAGGTCAGCATGGTGAACATGTTCTGATCATCTACGACGAAGCGTCAGCGATACCAGATACCATCTGGGAGGTATCAGAGGGGGCAATGACAACACTTGGTGCAATGCGTCTTGCCTTTGGGAATCCCACCAGGAATACAGGCAGATTCAGGGAATGTTTCGGAAAATTTAAGC
>JABJCF010000601.1 GCA_018665625.1 Nitrospina sp.
AGATGAGTCTGTCATATCCCCATGATGCATAAAAAAATCAATATTTTGATGTTTTGGATCTTCAAACAGATGATCAATGCGGTCGGTATTAATTAGCGAGGTGCGACGTTTAATGCCATGCACAATGTAATTTTTATCGAGCAAAAATTTCGTTAAATAAGATCCATCTTGCCCAGTGATTCCAGTAATGAGTGCCACTTTTTTATCTGCCATATTTGTCCTCAAGTCGTTGTATGTCATCTTCACCTAAATACTTTCCAGATTGTACCTCAATAATCTGTAGATTTTGGTCTGTGTTATTGGTGATCTGGTGGATTTGTTTTTTTTCAATGTAAGTTGATTGATTTTCTGTTAGGTTAAATTTTTCATTATCTTTGGTAATCGTAGCTACACCCTTCACCACCACCCAGTGCTCGGAGCGCTGTTGATGACGTTGCAAGCTAATTGATTTTCTTGGGTCGATCTGGATACGCTTGACCTTAAAGGTATTGCCCTCTTCTAGGGTCTCAAACCATCCCCAAGGACGATTAACTCTAGTATGCTCAACTAATAAATTTTTATGGTTTTTTTCTAATATTTTAACCAAGTTTTTAATTGATTGCACTTCACTTTTATTGGCCACCAAGACACTGTCTGCCGTTTCGATCACGATGAGGTTTTCCACCCCCAAGAGGCTGATATTTTTCTTAGAAGTGATGGCGATAGTATTTTGGGTATTAAGTGAAACCACATCACCCTTAAAGATATTACCATTGTTATCTTTGTTTTCAATGTCATCCAGCGCATCAAAGGAACCCAAGTCTGACCAACCTGCATTAAGGACCACCAACTTGACATCGATTTTTATCTCTTTTGCTTTTTCCATCACGGCATAGTCAATCGAATCGGAGGGAGATTGTTCAAATAATTCACTATCAGGTCGCACAAACCACTTGTCAGATTTTTTACTTTGCCAGGCATGAAGAACAGTCTTGTGTATTTTAGGGTTACTTTGCTGAATTGCGTTTAACCAGGTCTTGGATTGTAAGATAAACATGCCACCGTTCCAGGCGTGCTGACCCTGCTCGATCATTTGTTTTGCAACGTAAAGTTCTGGCTTTTCTTTAAAGGTGAGGACATTCTTCACCATGCCATCACCATCGTAATGGATATAGCCAAATCCGGTATCGGGTCGGGTCGGGGTAATACCTAAGGTTACAATGGTTTTGTCTTGAGCCGCTTTTATGGCCTCATGCATCGCTTGGGTAAATTGATATAAATCTTTAACATAATGATCAGCAGGAGTTACGACTAACACGGAATCTAGATTTTTACCCTTTGCTGCCAAAGCTGCCAGCGTTAATGCGGGTGCCGTATTCTTCGGTTCAGGTTCAAGTAAAATCCGTGTGGGAACTTTTAATTTTAATTTATCCAATTGCTCCAACGCTAAGAAGCGATGGTTTTCATTGGTGATGATGAGGATTTCTTCGATCTGGATATCATTATTTTCAAGGCCAATGGTACGACTCACACTCTGCTGAAATAAAGTCGTATCACCCACTATTTTTAAGAACTGTTTGGGGTAATGCTGACGCGAGAGTGGCCAGAGTCGGGTCCCTGATCCGCCACATAAAATCACTGGGGTGATCTTCATGCCATTACCCTCTTTTGTAAGGATTCATTTATCGCGATAAAGGAGTCGTTTTTCATATGATGGATATGGTAGGTCATGGGTTGTTGTTTTTCTGCCCACAAAACTTTACCCCCCGCCTCTTCAATTATACATTGTCCCGCCGCCACGTCCCAGAGCATAGTCGGTCCGAAGCGGGGATAGATGTCCACTAAGCCTTCAGCCACATAGGCTAATTTAAGGGCTGAACCTGCCTGGAGCATGTTTCCTTGATGCTTATTGACTATCTTTTTGGTTTGCTCATCCAGATGAGAACGACTGACCGCAAAGGTCAAGCTCGCAGGATCTTGGGGTTTGACTTTGATTGGCAGTAATTCATTTTCACCCTCTTGTTTAAAGGCACCCTCACCCTGGGCTGCGGCGTAGGTGATGTCTTTTGCAGGCACACCGATCACACCCAGGATGGCTTGCTGGTTCTGGATCAGGGCAATATTGACGGTAAACTCGTCATTTTTTTTGATGAACTCTTTGGTACCGTCCAGGGGATCGACACACCAGAAGCAGGCATTCTCATCTGCTAATTTGAAGGTGTCGACTGACTCTTCCGAGAGGATCGGAATGTCTGGATACAGTCGGTTTAACTCATCACAAATCAGGTGATGCGAGGCCAAGTCGGCTTCCGTTAAGGGACTTTGGTCTTCCTTGTACTCAACTGTAAAATCTCTCTGATAAATTTCCATGATCGCCTCCCCCGCTTGTTTGGCGATGGCAATCACCTTGTGCATGTCTTGTAAACTTAGTTTAATCATAGGATCGCCTTCACAATCAAGTCCACCGCTTGGTCCACGGAAAGATGTTGAGTATTCAGTTTAATCTCTGGGGCTTCCGGTTGCTCATAAGGTGAATCAATACCAGTAAAATCTTTGAGCTCGCCTGCTCTGGCTTTTTGGTAGAGGCCTTTAACATCACGTTTTTCACATTCGGCGAGTGAGGTGGAGAGGTAGATCTCCTTGAACTGATTCGGTCCAAACAAACTTCTCGCATGCTCCCGTTCAGCCTTGAGAGGGGAGATCAGCCCCACAATCACAATCAGCCCGGCGTCCACCATAAGTCTCGCTGCCTCGGCTGCACGGCGGACGTTCTCATTTCGGGCTTCCATCGTAAAGCCAAGGTCGGCATTCAGTCCTTGCCTTAAATTATCCCCGTCAAGGATGTAGGTGTGTCGGCCTAATGCATTGAGTTTGACTTCGAGGGCATTGGCCAGGGTGGATTTCCCTGAGCCGGACAGTCCAGTCATCCAGAGGCAGAGCGGGGTCTGATCTTTAATCTTCGCCCGATCCGTCTCGGTCAATTTAAAATTTTGCCACTGAGTATTAAGGCTCTTCATGGTGTGAGATAACCCATTCTCAATCCTTTAAGCCTCATCATGCAGTTCCTCGGATAGGCTGTCAATTTCACGCTTTAGCTGGTTGTACTCTTGTCTTTTGCGTTTCAAAAAATCAATCGCCAGTTGAGACTTTTGTTTAATGCCCTCCGGGGTTAAGAGGTAGAGGTACACGGATTTATCGGGGTTGCTCTTGAAGTTGCCCGCCTTGAGCCAGCCCTTAAGGGTCAACGCCTTGAGGCAGTAGTGCATGGAGCCCAGGCTGATGCCCGCCTGCTTGGCGAGTTCACGCTGACTGATGTCGGGGTTCTTGTGGATCAGGTTCATGACCCTAAAGTGGGTGTCGGGGTGCTGGATCTTGGTTGTCGTATTCATGTTAATTCACGCTTTGGGCACGCTGCCGCCCTACCGGGTGCATCGCAGTATAGAAAAAAATTTAACATTTTAAGCCTTCGTTCAATATTGAACACTTAAATGGTAATCTCAAACTCACGCTTTTGCAACACTATATAAGTATAAATTTAATAAATTGCAGCCACATAAAAAGGCGGCTACAATTAAGTTTTTAAATCATTTAATCCACTATGGCTAATCAACAGCAAAAAACAAGAACGACTAAACAAACCCACTCTGATGATGAGATTGACTTATTTGAGCTGTTACACTTTTTAGTAAAAGGTGCACGCTATTGGCTGTCGGGTGGCTTGATCTTGGGTTTGTTGGCTGTCATCTATGCGTTAGCCCTGTATCCTTCCACCTATCAGCAGCAGACCATCAATGATATTGGGCTCAATCAGGAAAGCCTCCGCTTAGTCCGCCAAGTTATGCCAGCGATGACGGTGCCGTTAGAGGATAGGATGCAGACCCAGGGGCTAGAAAAACTTTTTGAGAAAATCACTAAAGGGGGTGCAGATTTTTTAGGCGAGACGGTTTTGGGGTTATCGGGGGTGGACATAAAAGATAAATCGCTTGACCAGCCGGCCAAAGAAAAAGTAGAAACGGTAGCTATCAGCCTCAAGGGGGATGATCAAGATCTGGCGATGCGTGAGATAGATTTTATTCGAAATAACATCAGGGGGGTTTCACAGTATCTGACAGTCAAAAAATACCTCGATAACCAGATCATCAATGCAAGAATTAATCTTTTTAACAGCGAGGCTGAGGTGAATGGGCAGCAGCTCAACTATGAGCGTGCGTCGCGCCAGCTCCTTACCTACCAAGCCCTACAAAAGAAGTCGAATCAAGTGAAGGACCTACAAATTATCCTCAACTTATCAAATACAGAAGTGACTCTAGGTGATAAAGGAAAATTAAACAATATCTCTGAGTTTTCTGGTGCAAAGTATCTGCCGCTCGGCAATCGTATTGTCGCACTCGAATCAGAGATGGCTGATCAACTGGAGGCTGTGCGGATTTCCCAGTTACAGATCGAGGCGCTCAAGTTGTCGCAAAAGGTGCTCAATGACTTGGTGGTCACCTTTAACGCGACCCCCTACCAAGGTGATGTGATAGACTTCTCGCCGATGATTCAGTTGGTTCAAGACTACCGACAACAAAAGGCAGATTACACCCGGGAGGAAGTTGCCGCCCTGGATGGCTTAGAGCGGAAATTGATCGACTTTGATCGAAGAGAATTCAGGTTTACCAATAGCCTGCCCATGATAGTTGAAAAAAAAGGCCGCCTATTTATGGTTTTAATTAGTGGCTTCATCGGGGCGTTCTTAGGGTTTTTGTTGTATACGATTAAGAGCTTTGTCAATGTTTATAGTCGACGCTATAAAAATTAGTCGACATCTTGATCAAAGCATTTAACTACAAGCCCCAGGATAACCAAAACAAAATACAAAAAAACTCATGGCCTGGTTAGTAGTTTATACAAAATCTCAAAAGGAAACCTTAGCGCATGACCATCTTGAACGGCAGGGGTTTTTACCCTATTGCCCTATGCTTAGAAAAGAAATTAAATATAAATCAAAAACTAAGATTAAGAGCCTTCCCCTCTTCCCCCGTTATATCTTCATACAAGCAAATGAAATAGCCTCAAAAAAAATCCATTTAATAAGATCCACTGTGGGGGTCAGTAGCCTTATCTTGAGGGATGGCAAGCCTATCTATGTCAAGGATGAGATTTTAGATGCTATAAGGCATGCAGAGAAAGTATATTTAGGGCAGGTTGAGACCTTATTCAATGCTGGCGATAGAGTCATCATCAATGAGGGCATTTACAAGGATATCGAGGCAATCTATCA
>JABJCF010000049.1 GCA_018665625.1 Nitrospina sp.
TACTGCCAGCAAAGATCTAACGCCAGTAACACCCGTTAGGGAAATGTAGTAAACAAATCCACCGCTTTGTTCTAAAACTCGCTCTACTCTTTTTGGGGTGCTTGTAGGAGCAAGTAGATAAATCATATTAAAACCTTTTTCTTGCGCGTAAGCCGCTAACTCTTTACCCTCTTCTGGAGGTAAATCAGGAATGATAGCTCCATCGACTCCAGCTTTCAAAGCCTCGTCAATAAATCGCTTATCGCCATAAACAAAGATAGGATTATAGCTACTCATCAGAATGATCGGCAACTGAGAGTTTTTTCTTATATCTCCAACCAGTTTAAGAATTTTTTCTAACGTAGTTCCAGCATTCAAAGATCTCAAGGCTGATTGCAAAATTACCGGTCCGTCAGCCAATGGGTCGGTAAATGGCACTCCTATCTCTACTAAGTCAGCGCCATTTTTTTCTAAAACGCCAAACACGCGTTCCGTTGTTTCCATATCCGGATCGCCAGCCGTTATAAAAGCAACCAAGGCTTTTTGTCTTTTAGACTTAAGTTCTTTAAAACGATTTTCAATTCTATTCACAAATTCGCTCCCATCCTATCCGCTACTTGGTTTACGTCTTTGTCCCCTCTTCCAGAAAGACAAACCACCAAAATTTGATCGGGTTTCATTTTTGGCGCTAATTTTTCTATATAAGAAATAGCGTGCGCCGATTCTAAAGCTGGGATCAATCCTTCTAAACGTGATAAAAGTTTAAACCCTTCGAGGGCTTCGTCATCGGTGACAGAAACATATTCCGCTCTTTTAATGTCTTTAAGATAGCTATGTTCACAACCGACTCCAGGATAATCTAATCCGGCTGAAATCGAATGCGCTTCGCTAATCTGACCGTCGTCGTCATGTAGTAGATATGTTTTCATCCCATGCAAAACCCCAGGAGAACCCTTGCTCAACGTAGCTCCATGTTTATCCGTATCAACTCCATGACCTGCGGCTTCTACTCCAATTAAGCGAACGCATTCATCTTCAATAAACGGATAAAAAAGCCCCATAGCATTACTTCCACCACCAACACAGGCAACACAAGCGTCTGGCAACCTGCCTTCAGCTTCCATAATTTGTTTTTTAGCCTCTTCTCCGATAATTTTTTGAAAATCTCTAACCATCATAGGATAAGGGTGAGGCCCTACAACCGAACCAATAATATAATGAGTCGATTCCACTGTAGTAATCCAATTACGAATTGCTTCACTCGTCGCCTCTTTTAAAGTCTGTGTGCCTGATTCGACAGCAGTAACTTTAGCTCCAAGCAATTTCATTCGAAATACGTTTAGAGCTTGTCTTTTGGTATCAATGGCTCCCATAAAAACTTCACACTCTAACCCAAACAATGCGGCGGCAGTAGCTGTCGCCACTCCATGTTGCCCCGCCCCCGTTTCAGCGATCACTCTTTTTTTACCCATCCGTAAAGTCAATAAAGCACTGGCAATGGTATTATTAATTTTATGCGCGCCAGTGTGGTTAAGATCTTCACGCTTCAAATAAATTTTAGCCCCGCCTAATTTGCGCGTGAGATTTTCGGCAAAATATAACGGCGATGGCCTACCCACATATTTTTCTAAATAATATTTTAGGCGCTCGTTAAACTTTGGATCTTCACGAGCCTCCAAATAGACTTTTTCTAACTCATCTAAAGCGGGCATCAATGTTTCGATAACATATTTTCCGCCAAAAGCTCCGAAATGTCCCAATTCGTCTGGGACTTTAACTTGGGTCATTAGTCTTCCTCTCCTGAAATACCTTTTGCTTCTCGAATGAATTCCAATACTTTTCCCTTATCTTTTTGCCTTGCGGTAGATTGGACTCCGCTACTAACATCCACTGCAAAAGGTTGAACTTGTCTGACTGCATCTGCAACATTTTTCGGGTTTAATCCGCCAGCTAAAATTATAGGGCAATTTTTTGCAACGTCCAACGCTAATTTCCAATCAAAAGAAACTCCGCAACCTCCATGCGCTTCTGGAGACCAAGCGTCTAACAAAATACTGTCTAAAAAATAATTTTTAATGCCTTCTAACGATTCAATTCCCTTAACCCGAAAAGCTTTAATTATTCTACAATTAATTTCATCTCTAAGTTTTTCGCAGTAATCAGGCGATTCGTCTCCATGTAGCTGAACATAATCTAACCTACAAACACCCGCTATCCGCTTAACAGTTTCAATTTCTTCATCGACAAAAACCCCAACCCGTGAAACAAAAGGAGGCAACTGATTAGTTATTGAAGCGGCAATATCTTCCTCTATAAACCTAGGGCCCTTTTCAGAAAGAATAAAACCCAAAGCGTCAGCACCACA
>JABJCF010000448.1 GCA_018665625.1 Nitrospina sp.
AAATTTAAAGACGCTATTTGTCCCAACACTGAAAATTTTAGAGACCTTCCTGACGCCCTATCCAATTACGAACAATATAAAGATAAAAAATTCCTCATGTATTGTACCGGGGGGATTCGGTGCGAAAAAGCAACCGTTCTCTTCAAGAAAGCAGGATTCAAAAACGTTTTCCAATTACAAGGTGGAATCGTAAATTATTGGAAAGAAGAAGGCCATTCTCACTGGGAAGGGGATTGCTTTGTTTTTGACGAACGCATGTATCTTAAACCTCCAGGTACCGTTGAGGAAGTTACAAGTATAGGGAGATGTGTTCATTCAAATCAACCAACCAGTCATTTTATCAACTGCCTCCACGATCAATGCCACAAATTAATTTTAGTACATCCTGACCTAATTGAAGAGGATTCCTTAAATCAAATTTGTCCTACATGTCGTGAAAAAGGATTCAACCTAGAAACAGCCATCTATCCAGGAAGCCCAGCTCAACAAGCAAAGAAAACACCAAAAACTCGAAAAAATCGATTAAGTCGTAAACGTTCAATAAATAATGAACCAAATCCTAACCCTGAAACATCACAATCGCACTAAAGTGTACTAGCTTGTAATAAAACAGGCCGAGGTTTAGAAGTCCAAAATGAAAAACCCTTCAAACGAAATCGATAACCCAAATTCAATTCATCCAACCATCGGTAAATCAACTCAGCATGTTCATCTTTATGGTAGGTAGTCACCGCAATTTGCGGGCGACAAGATTCAATCACACTTCTTGCTCCTTTCAACACATCGAAATCACTACCCTCAGCATCAATTTTAATCAAGTCATGTTGATTGAGTTCAAAATCACAATTTTTAAAAAACTCATCCAAACTGTTAGATTTCAAAGAATCCGGATCATTTTCAGAACATTCGACCACTTTACCTGCATCAGGGGTTTCTGAAATTATAAATTTAACAAACCCAGGTTTTGATAATAAGGCCTGTGAGTGCACGTGAATAGAGTCCATCACTCCATTCAATTCAGCTCCTTTTTGTATTAATTTGGCCATGTCTTTAAAAGGTTCAAAACAATGAACATCAACACCCCTTCCTAACTTGGCCATACGAAAAGCAAACAATCCTTCACAGGCACCCACATCGATCACTTTTTGAATTCCCTCCATAATAATGGGTTTCGTTG
Source organism: Nitrospina sp. (assembly GCA_018665625.1). The sequence goes on from JABJCF010000448.1 coordinate 1,178, forward strand.
AATAACAATGAGGATTTCGTGTAAAAAATTCCTGTTCGGCCATAAAGAACAAATTATTATCGATGTGACCATTCCATAAAAAATTCAGATTTAGAGGCACACAATGAATATTCACAGGTTCTTGCGGATTATTAGAAGAATTGTCGAACTCCAAAGTGGCTTTCATCCTCTTTGATGCATAAAAACTATTCCATCGGGCAGGCAAAAGGACTCGAGAAATTTGCATCATGGCATCAGAAAATAAAAATAATTCAGGATATCTACGAAGCTGATTCCATACCTGCAAACAATACAACATTTTAAGTAAGGGGTTTTTCATGCAGACTTATTAATAATTTCTTTCTTTAAAATTAAAAATGCCATTGCACAGCATAAAAATAAACCCATTTCTCCTCCAATATATAGAAAAGATGCCGCCTTCAATCCAAACAATGGTACGTAGTAAAAATGCAACCCAACACTCAACAATACGGGTAAAATGGCACATTTCACAGCAACCCAATCTTTTCTATAAGCCAAAAGACTCCAAACCAATATACCACTCGCTAAGCCTAAAAATCTACCAAACAATACAATAGATAAATAAGGTGCCCCTGATTGATAAATAGTTCTTGGAAAAATTAACGGAAATAACCAATTATGAATAGAATGCAAAAACCCGCACAAAAATAAACCAAGCGTAATAACAGCAAAGCAGACTAATTTAACGCGAAGAAAAAAATCATCACGTTCATGTCGCCACACTACAATCCTTGTGTAAATAACCGATCCTCCAAATGCTAAAATAAACTGACTAGCCATAGCAACACGCTGAAGGTTCCCGAATGAATCATTATGATTTTGAAAGGGCCCACCTAATGTCAATTTGCGAATACTTAACATGCCAAAAGTTATCAAAGTATTATAAAGTAACCCAAATACCCAATTTGGCATTCCTTCATATATATAGCCTAGTAATTCTCTTACTCCCTTAAAACTAAATAAACGCACTCTAAAGTGGTTTCGGACATATATCCAAGCACCCACCGTTACAACAGTTTGAAATATACCCATTACCCATAAATCAGCACCAACTGGTATACCACGTTTAAAAACTAACAGAAAATATATAGCTATCCCAATGGAAGTCATTGCTTGTATCAAGGAGAACTTAGGCATTCGTTGCATTCCCTGGAAA
>JABJCF010000614.1 GCA_018665625.1 Nitrospina sp.
GTCAATCTGTTTGGGGTGCAGCTCCAGCCCGTCCAGCAATTGCGACATCTCCGCTTTGACTTTAGCAAAACTCTTTTCAACCCGTGCCCGCTTATCGTCGGCTAGGTCATCGGCTCGTAACTGTTCTCGGTATTTTTCATGGCTCTTCCAAAGCTTCTTCAACGCTGCGAGGTCAACCAGGAGTGCATCAACCAGAGCCTGTTTTTGGGCTGCAACAGCTGCGCGCGCGGCATCATCTGTGACTTCTGCCTCTTCTTCCTCAGCTTCTTCTTCTTCTTCCTCTTCCTCTTCCTCAGCGCCAGCTTCTAACTCATCGTCTTCTTCTTCATCCTCGGCTTCTTCAGCGAGTTCCGCTTCAGGCTTCGTTCCAACCGAGTCGTAACCTTTCAAGACATCTCGAACTTTAACGGAGCCTGTTTCAAGCTTGGCGACGAGCTTGAGTAGCTCCTGAATTGCAATTGGAGATCCATTAACGACCGAGAGAATTTCACGAAGGCCTTCTTCAATCTTCTTGGCAATCTCAACTTCACCCTCGCGGCTCAGAAGTGGGACAGCCCCCATCCTGCGTAAGTAGGCTCTAACCGGGTCGCTGGATCGCGCCGCAGTTTCCGCTTGGACAACATTACGAATTTTAGCTTTGTTGCCGCCTTGAACCCGTTTGCCTTCTTTGTCGACAACTTCCACATCGCTTTGCGAGAGGAGCTCAAGCAACTCGTCGATTTGCTTTGCGCCCGCATTTTGGCTGGCGAGCGCCTCATTCACTTGGTCAATCCGCACTTGCCCTGAGTTCTTACCCTGTTTCAGAAGCTTCTTCACTTCGCTTGACCCAACAACCGACTCGGCTGCTTTTTTCTTGCGAGGCTTTTTCGTTGGAGCGGTGATTTCAAAGAGGCTTGAGGAAGATTCTAGATCTGCAAGCATTTCATCAACAGATGGTGACGTTTTGGAACCTTCTTTGGTTCCCTCTTTATCTGGAGATTTTTTCCCTGGCGCCATTTACAGCATCTCCTTTAAACACAATCGACTTTTTATTCTTTATCAGCTCTCGGGCCCTCACTGTTTGACGGCCCTTTTTCCAGATCACTTAGCAAGTGACGTTTGCGCCTGAGCAAATCCTGCAGCCTTCGAATCAAGTCCTCCGAGGGCTCTTGTCCCCTCAACTCTATTTCTTCAATAGATTGACTTACTCCGTTTATGGCTTGACCTAAATGACGAACTTTCAGCTGCTTCAAAACATCTCTAAATGTTTGCTCCGCTTTTACTTCGCGTTCACCTTCTTCAGTCTCGCCGGCTGCTTGTACCTCCCCAAGTCGTTTAATCCATCGTACATCCGGTACGTAGTTCGCCACAACATCAGCCACCGGGGCCTCGGACGCTGCAAGCTCTTCCAAGAGCTCTCCAAACGACTCCGTAAGAGCAAAATCCGCTACCTCTTCAAAGCGTAATCGAAGTTCGGGGAAGAGCAACAATTCCTGAAGCGCCTTGAGCTCAAACCCTGTAGGTACCGGTTTTTGTTGGATCTGTTCGCCTTCAAAAGCCTCGGTAGGCGGACCTCCAAACGGAGGCAGCGGGGCATCTTGAAAACCCTGTGGACTCGGTTCTTGGGGTTTCGATGCAGTGCGGCGTGAAGCTTTTTTAGCTTTATTTTTTTTCTTCTCTAAAACCTGCGCCACGTGCTTTTGAAGCTTCTCAACTGAAACGCCTACCTTTTGCGATAACTGATCCAGATAGAGTTCACGGCTTAAACCTTCGCCGTAAGCATCGATGACCGGCGCTAATTCTGCTGCTGCCTCAACTCGATCCTCGATGGACATCGTGCTGTCCGAAAATGCGACTTCAATAAAGTATTCTGCAGCAGGCCGTGCTTGGTCGACCACTGCCTGAAGAGCATCTGCTCCCTCTTTCGATAATAAGCTATCGGGATCTTCTCCAGGAGGCAGCGCCGCAACATTCGTTTTCAGTTTCGCTCGAATCAACTTTTCCGCAGCACCGTAACTTGCCCGAATACCTGCGGCATCACCGTCAAGCAAAACCACTGCAGACTTTGCAAGCCGCGCGATTTGCTTAGCATGGTCATCGGTAAAAGCTGTACCGAGAGCGGCCACGGCGTCTTTTAATCCCGCCCGCACACAGGCCATCACATCCGTATACCCCTCAACAACAAGTACGCGTTTTTGAACCCTGATAAATTCTTGAGCGGCGCCCCAACCATAAAGTAATCGGCTTTTATTAAAAAGCTGACTGTCTCGGGTGTTGATGTACTTCAGGTGCTTCTCACCATCGAGTCGGCGTGCGCCAAACCCTACCGTGCGGCGTAATTCGTTATCAATTGGGAAAACCAGGCGACTATCAAAGAGACACCTCGTTTTATCCTCATTTAAAAAACCTGCACGGGTAGCCAGCTCTGGGCTCACATTCTTTTGCTTCAAGTATTCAAAAAAGTCGTGACTCTTGCCGCCATAACCTAGCCGGTAATCGCGGGCTAGTTTCTCAGGAATGCCCCGGCTTTGAAGGTAGGCTCGCGCTTCTTGCCCGGCAGGGCTCCACAACGCATGCTCGAAAAAAGCATGGGCTATTTCGTTGGTTTTAATCAGCGCATCTTGCTCTTGAATACGCTTTTGCTGAACCGGCGAAATTTTAGCAACTTCCACACCAGCCTCGGCGCCAAGATTTCGCTTGGCCTCACCAAATCCCCAACCATGGTAAGCCATGGCAAAAGCATAAAGGTCACCTTTGGCGTGGCAACCAAAACAATAATAAAACCCTTTGGGCGACACGCTAAACGAAGGCGTTTTCTCACCATGAAAAGGGCAGAGTCCCGTCATGTCGCGGCCCTGCTTTTTCAGCGCAACATAACGA
>JABJCF010000449.1 GCA_018665625.1 Nitrospina sp.
CACATCATCCATTTCAAGGTTGGAATCCACACGTTTGAAATGATTGTGAACGGCAACTGAAAGAATTTTTTTGCAGCGTTCCTGATTAATAATGTATTGATCAAGATGACTGTAAATTTCTTTGGGCTTGAGCAAATGCTGAAAGTCTTCACCCTTTTCCTGGGCCCATTCTTCCACCATGATTTCATTGCATAGCTCAATGCATTCATCACAGATGTAGACGCTGGGTCCAGCAATCAGTTTTTTGACTTCTTCCTGACTCTTTCCGCAAAAAGAACAGCGGTAGTTTCCGGTGGTAGTGCTTTTTTTGGCCATAAAGCCCTCATTTTAAGTTGGCTCTGATTTCAACAGATGTAAATCCGTTTTATTTTTTGCCTTTATCGTCTTTCTTAACTTCATCGCGATTACTGATAACGCTATCAATCAAACCATATGTTTTTGCTTCTTCTCCTGTCATATAGTGATCGCGTTCGGTGTCTTTATTGACCTGGGCTACGTCTTTCCCGGAGTGCTTCGCCATGATGCCATCCAGAATAGAGCGGATGCGAGAAATCTCTTTTGCCTGGATTTCAATATCGGTATGCTGCCCCTGAAATCCGCCACTGGGCTGGTGGATCATAATCCGCGCATGTGGAAGAGCAAAACGTTTGTTTGGAGCTCCAGCGGTTAAAAGCAGCGCGCCCATGCTGGCAGCCTGACCAATACAAATGGTCTGAACATCGGGTTTGATGTATTGCATGGTGTCATAAATTGCCATCCCCGAACTGACTTGTCCACCCGGGCTGTTTATATAAAGGTAAATATCTTGATCTGGCTCATCCGACTCCAGGAATAATAACTGCGCAATAATAAGATTCGCCATATGGTCTTCAATGGCAGAACCGATAAAAATAATACGGTCTTTTAACAGACGCGAATAAATATCATAAGATCGCTCTCCGCGACTGGTTTGTTCTACAACAATGGGTACTAACTGGTTGTGAATGGAATTCATTTTTCTCTCTTGATTAGGACTAAGGTGAGATGAACCGCCTTCTGGCTCGAATTTGGACCGGAAAGGATTGTCGGCTTGTAAGTCATTTAGAAATAGTTAGATAACTAAAGACAGATTGACTATTTATTATCTGCAATTAAATCTTTTCTGTCAACCATTACTTCTTTTAAGGTCACCTTTTCAAGGGCGGAATTTAGGGTTTTGTCTCGCTTCATGCGGCTATGCAATCGCGCCAGCACACCGTTTTTTTCCCATTCCCTTTTCATCTGCGCCAGGCTACCTCCCCCTCCTAACATTTTGGCCATATTTTGGAGTTCCTGATCCAACTCTTCCGGGGTGACTTCCAGATCGAGGTCGCGCGACAGTTGATCGAGAATCAACTCTTCACTCAGGGCTTTCACTGCGGGTTCCTTATATTGAGCAATGAGCTCAGGTGTGACGGTTTCTTCATGCGCGTGATCGTGGTCATGGTCGTGGCCGTGATCATGATCGTGCTGGGTTTCTTTTCCTTGTTTCTTATTGGCTTGGTCGGACATGAACTTGACCTGTTCTTTGATCAGCCCTTCTGGTAGCTCGATAAGGTTTTGCTCTGTGAGCTTTTCGGCGAACTCTTTTTTGGTTGCCTTGAGAGCTTCGTTTCGCTCATAGTCTTCCAGCTCTGCCCGGACTTTGGTCTTCATATCTTCCAGGCTTTCATATTTTTTTTCAGGGTCCAAATCCTTTGCAAACTCGTCATTCAGTTCAGGCAATTCCTGCACTTGAATGCCTTTCAAGATAATATTGAAATTGACGTCTTTCCCGGCGATTTCTTTATTTTGATAATCTTCCGGCACTTGGACTTTTATGTCTCGGTTATCCCCAATTTCCATGCCGATCATGCCCTTATCAAGGCCTTCAATCAACTGTCCTCCCCCAACCTGAATGACCTGGTCCTGGGCCGCGCCGCCTTCAAAAGGTTTGTCGCCCAACATGCTGGTGAAATCGATTTTTATCAGGTCTTTTTCCTGCACCGGGCGATCCGTGACCTCAACGGTTTTGGCCTTTCTTTGGCGGAAAGCTTCAATGGTTTGATCTACTTCTTCATCCGTAATTCGAGGAATTTTCATTTCCATCTCGATGCCGGAATATTCCTGAATGTCCACAGTCGGAAGTACTTCCACAGAGGCCGATACGGATATATCGGTGCCCTCTTCAGCATTGACTTCCAAAAGATGCGGTTGCCCAATGGCACGTAACTCTTTTTCGGCGATGGCATTGTTAAGCTCATTGCTGATGAGATTGCTCAATACCTCTTTTTTAACATCCTGTCCGAATTGTTTTTCCAGAATGGAGGCAGGAACCTTTCCCTTACGGAAACCAGGGACCTTAACTTCTCTTCCAAGCTTCTGGTAGTATTTATCTATTTCCTTTTTGTAGTTCTGCTGAGGAATCACAAATTTAATTTTTTTATTACATGAATCTACATCTTCAATTTCTATGTCCATAATCTTTCCAAATTTTCTAAAGTTTTAACAAACCATTAGGCGTTGGGCCTATTGATCTATTTATTATTGTTTCTCCCGCCAGGGAGTGCCGGTGGAGGGACTCGAACCCCCACGCCCGAAAGCACTAGTTCCTAAAACTAGCGTGTATACCAATTTCACCACACCGGCTTATTTCCAAAATTGCTCGCAGAATATACCACTTTATATGGAATTAAGTAGAAAGAAAAGCCCCCGAATGGATATAGATAAAATAAGGAAGGAATTTGCCGTTTTTCGGCTTAAATTATTGGGAAGGGCTATTCGTCTCCCAATTCAGACTGAAGTGCTGAAATATCATCCTGAAGGAGGGTGTAATCAATTTCCAGTTTGTCGCAGAATTTTCTTAGGAAAGAGTGCATGATAAGAACACAATGCCATTCATCAAAAAGTTCGTCACTTTTTCCACAAAATTTTTCATACTCCGAAAAACCTTTTTCTATAGTTTCCAGTAGTTTTCCAAACCCTGCCAGCTCATCGAGCTCTGAATAGGTCGCATCCAGATCGTGATCCCAGAAACTTTCATCAGATTGTTCGGGGTTGATAGACGCCAGATACTGATCATCAATTTCCTTAAAGTCTAAATCAATCTGCTTGCAATAACTGCGTAAATTATTGAAGGCGATGAAAAGACATTCGTAGCCGCCGACTTCGTTTTCCTCCTCAGCATTTAATTCAGAAATATCTTCATCGACCCAGTCAAACATTTCAAAAAATGCATCAAGGTTGGATTTTTCTTCTGGAGAGGAGTCGTTGGAATTCATAGAATTATTTCTCAATAATGCGAGGTTTTCGATCTTTTGAGGTAAGAACAGTGTTGGGGGGATAATACCCTTTGGGAACCATCAAATTGGGATAAACCCAGGTGCTTTTACCTATCAATGTTCCCGGGCATAGAACTGCATTGCATCCCAATTCAGCATGGTCTCCGACAATGGCCCCCAGCTTTTCCATGCCCGTTTTAAAATCTTCAGATTCGAGTGGAATTTGAATGGGATGGATAAAACCTTTTTCTTTTTCTTCTTTGCTTCGAAACTGCAAATTAGCAAGTTTGGATCCGGCGCCCATATTGACATGGCGACCCACGATGCTGTCACCAATGTAATTAAAATGTCCCGCTTCACTGTGGTCCATCATGATACTGTTTTTAATTTCTGTTGCATGACCTATGACGCAGCCTTTTCCCGCAAAAACATTTCCACGAACATATGCGCCTTGGCGGATATCGCAATTTTTTCCGATCACTGCCGGGCCCTTAATGATCGCTGAGGGTTCTAACCGGGTGCCCACATCGATAAAAATATCTAATTCCTTTAAGTGGACTGCCTGATCGAGCTTCATCCATTTTTGGATGAACAATCCCTTCTCATTACTGTCTACACAAACTCCCTCGGAAAAGTGAGTGCCAGTTTTATCTTGAAGTAATGAATGTAATAGGGAGTTGAGGCTTTTTAAAGGGTCCCAAACACGATCTGCGCCCGAAAATAGGGTCTTATACGGTTCGCTGTTCAAGTCTGAAAAAAACAGAGAGAAGTCTTTCATAATCAATTTCCCAAGTACCATTTCCCAAGCGAGGTCAATTGGAAACCTTTGAGGCTCATTTCAATGATTCCCTGTTTTTGCATTTCAGCCACCAGTCTGGTTTTGGAGCGTTTTTCGATTTTTAAATCTTTTTCATTTATAGTTTGTGAGGCGATTTGACTCAGAGCATGTAATTCTAACTTATAAAAATGATGATCGCAGTCTTTCAGATGGGTGAATAGTATTTTTATAGCTTCCCTGCCCATTTGAGCCAGTTTAGATGCGTCTGATTTACTTCCTCGAAGATTGATGCTTATTTTATTTTCAGTGCCAGAGTTTCTCACAAAGATTCCCGCTTTCCCTTTTGCAAGTGAAATATATAACATATCGGGGTCTTCTGGGAAATTACGAGTGGCAACATCATAGTTTCTCTTTTTTGCCTCACGTAAAATGCTCTGCTTTACCTTTTTCCAGACCCATGAATCCTTGAAAAATAATTCCTGATGAATGTAGTAAACGTATAGTGTGCCCTTAAAACCTGGGTTAAAAGGCCGACTCACTTTAGTGTAATATTTTTTTGGCGAAAGGGATAGGTGGTTAGTTGCAGCAAGGGTGTTCAGCGCACTTTTGAGACCATTGCCAGAATAAATCGATATGGCTTCCCTGTCAGGCAGAGTGAGTTTTGCTTCTGTAATATTATGCCCGGTTTCTTCACTGCCAACGGCTAAAACAGGTTTTAAATTTTTGTCCTCTTTGTTTTCGCTTAAAACTTCTTCCAGTCGTTTAAGAGATTCAATACTGGTAATGCCTGTCTTTTTCAGTTTTTGTGTTTCACGAATAAAGGCGTTACGTATTTTTGTAGAACAACTAGGATCTTTTGCTTTTTGTTCCAGCTCCCTTAAACGGATTTTTAGAAGAATCCATTTGTCCCCGACAGCGGTCAATTCAGGTTTTAATCCCATTTTTTCGGCTGCCATTGCAGCGTTGAGATCGCTTTCAACGGTATTAATGTACAAAGAGTTTTTATACTTTTTGGGGAAGTGGGTTGAGAGGTGTTGCGCCTGTAAAATAGCGGTTTCATCGCCGCTCAATATCCAAAGTGCATCCTGAAAAGGATCGTATTCCAGCATGAAAAAACGATCTGCATCGGCATCAAAGATAGTCCCGACAACACGCATTTCACCTTTGGTAAGAGAGGGTTTGTTTTTTCGGCCGATTTCAAATAGTTTTTTAATTGCTTTGTGGCGGCGAAAAAAACCTGCGGGAACTTTTATTTCCTCAGGGGTGATCCGATCTCTGCCTTCGAGGTCGGCGACACCGGAAAATACATTTACGTCGCCGTTTAATTTATTGTTCACCTCAATTACTTTTTCAAACCCTGCTTGAACAAAAACCTTTTTAGCAATTCCTGTGAGCGATCCGTTTGCAGGATCAACAACCAGAATAATGTTTTTTAAATTTATGGAGTGGTCTATCCAGGAGTTTTCTGGTGCCAGGGAAAAATGACTGAAAAGTTCCAGAGCTTTTTCTCGGTAATCTTTACGCTTGCCCTTTAGTGATATTTTTTTTATCGATGAGTATTTTTGCTGCAAAACACATTGCGTTAATTGCAAATCATCTGACGGCAGAGGTTTCATGCCGTGAAAAGGAGGAAATAGTTTTATTCCATTTTGATCATTAGGGTTGTGTGATGCGGTGATCATGATGCCGCAATCGGCCTTTTGGTGCAGCATGAATAGGGGCACTAGCGGAGTGGGCACCACTCCCAGAATCAAGGCGTCGGCTCCCGCCTTGCGAACTCCTTTTATGACGGCATCGATAAAAACTCCTGAAGGATCTCTGGGGTCCCACCCTACGACAACCTTTTTGGCGGATTTGGGTTTTGATAAATTTTTAATATGTGAATAGGCATAGAGTTCCATGAACTGCTCGGTGATCCAGCTTTTCTCCAAAAAAACTTGCTGTGGCGTGAGGCCCTTGCAATCTGGGATGTTCGATCGTTTTGTTTCCCGGCGTATGCCATCGGTGCCTTGGAGTCTTTGTTTGCCAGAGTTCATAGTTTTGTGGATTTAGAAATTGAAAATAATTCCAAGTGAAGAATACCACATACCGAGCCTATAATATTTGGAAAGGCTCTCTTGTCAGGCAGAGGGAAAAGGGGTAAGCTGTTCGCTCACAAAAATATTCCATATCGGGCAGGAACTTTTTCTGGATTAAAAAGAGGAGGGAACTATGGCCTATAACGCTTTTGTTAAAAAAGATACTGTCGATGCCATTATTCGGACATCAGGGGAAAAGATAAAGGGGAAAATTTTCAAGCTTCCTAGTAATCGATTATTGGATATGTTGAATGAGGGGAGTGAAAGTTTTATTCCTGTGATCGATGCCAAAGTCTATTGCCTGGTCACTGGAAATATTTTGTTTCAGTCAGAATTTCTTGCCGTTAATAAACAACATATAATTCTGATTGCTGATCACCTGGTTCCCACATAAAAATCCCGTTTGTGGGCCAGAATCCGGGGAGGTAAAAGTAAAAACTTTAAAACCTGATTTTGGATTGTTTAAGCCACTGCTCCTCATCAAATTCCTTGCAAAGATATTCTTCAAAGAGCGTTTCATTTTCTGACAAAAGTTTTCCGTCCACCTGTGGGATGGTCTTTAAAGCGGCCGAATCATCATTGTTGGGATTCTCTTTAATTTCTTCGTTAAAGGAAAAATCCAGTTCACCTGATTCTTCCACATCAGTAAAATTTCTTTTTAGTTTTGACAGTTCTTCCAAGGTTATATCATCGGTCTCATTTACAATTTTTTCGATTAACCGATCCACTTCCAGAACTAAATTGTATTCACTGACATAATCTAAAAGCCCCAGGGCTTGTAATTGTTTTATAGAGAGTTTCACTTCAGGTGAAGTCAGAATGGCTTTATTGATTTCTGTCCACAGGTACTCAACGAATTTCTTTTTCTTGTCTTTTTCAAAGGGCATGACTTTTCCTTTCAGTTTTGAATGACAATGAAAAGTATAGTCCTCACGCATTACATAATTGTTAAGCGAATGTAACGAATTGGTTAAACGTTGAACAGGCAGGAGATCTGAGGAGGGCGGCGGGTTGTCATGTTTTAAAGGTTGGGATCGTGAAACCTCTCTTTGAGTACATCAACAGGACTTTTATATTTATCGCAGGCAATCACTGCATTTAATTGATTTGGATCGTGGATTTCAATTTCTAAAGTTTCAGCCAATACAGGGTTGGCACCACAATCAGATCTTTCGTGAGAGCAAAAATCGCACATGTTCAAAATAATCATAGAATTATCGTTTGCCAAATTTTCCCCTTTGATTGATCGTTTATCGACACTCTGAGATTGCGAAATTGTTTGCAGGTTGGTTTCAATCTTAGAGGGTCTCCCCCCTTTTGTAAATGTTTTTACCCTTTCCGTGGTTTGCAAGATTTTCCCATTTAAAGCCTTGGTTTCGCTATCTTTATCAAAAAATTGACGGGTGTTGGAAAATATTTCCAAATTCGCTCCCAATTGGCAGATTCAGCCTTCCTCTCATACTGCTTAAGTCATTTATTTATAAGGTATTAGCTGGTTATTGCGGATGAAGGCTATTTGGCATAGTCCTTGCTCTTAATAATAGCGAGTTCGTGTGCCTGAAATACTTGTAACTAAAGGGTTAATCTCAAATGCAGTTTTTATTAAGAAATATCCACCTGCTAACGGATTTTTTTCACAGGCAGGGTTTGACTGGTTTTGGTTTGAAAACCTATGAAAATGGGCGAGTAATTTCGATTTGCGCCGCAAGTTTGAGACCGAAATTTTCAACGCTCAAGCCCTTTATTTACGGTAATTCCGAGGTTTTCAAGAGGATATTTTTGGCCTCAACTTTGGCTCTTTTTTTTCCGCTAAGTTGAATAAGGTGGTGGATTTGGTTACAGCTAATTTCAAAAATAAAATTTGTTTAGCAGGGGCTATTAGTCTCATTTTCTGGAATTGTTTTGTTTTGCCCTGTTTTGCTCAAATTTCTCCGCAGGGACGAGATCAGACTTATAAGCAGGCCTCCCCCCTCCGATTCGAAGAACGCTTCAAGAAGCAACCGAAACCGAAAGCGCAAAAGATACCCGTTCGAGAGGACAACCTCAAGCCTATGTTTCCGGCAGAGTTGCGTAAGGTCAAATTTGTTCTTCAAAAAATGGTTATCAAAGGTTCGACCCTTTACAGCAAACGCAGGTTTTCCAAATTATTCAAAAAATACATGCGCAAGAAAATTTCTTTAGGGCATGTGTATGACATAGCTCAAAC